>CALASU010000026.1 GCA_937888765.1 uncultured Clostridia bacterium
CTGCCGCACCTGCACCGATCAATGTATGAATTTCATCTATAAACAGAATGATATGTCCGTCATCTGTGACTTCCTGCAGCACTTTTTTGATACGTTCTTCAAATTCGCCGCGGTATTTTGTACCCGCCACCATAGCCGACAGATCCAGACTGATAATCTTCTTATCTTTCAGCGTATCGGGGATATCGCCGTTTACCATTCTCTGTGCCAGTCCCTCTACGATAGCGGTTTTGCCGACACCGGGGTCACCTGTCAGACAGGGATTGTTCTTGGTGCGGCGGCTCAGAATCTGAATAATTCGTTCCATTTCTGTTTCTCTGCCTACTGTAGGATCAAATTCGCCCTTTCTTGCCAGTTCTGTCAGATTGCGGCTATATTTATCCAGTGTTTCTGTTTTGCTTTCTTCTTCTTTTTCACTGCCGCCATTCATGCCTGCCGCACCTGCGGGCATTGCTTCGCTTTCACCAAGCATCAGCAGCAGCTCCTCATACAGCTTCTGTAGATTTACCCCAAGTTCTGTCATAATCTTCACAGCAAGCGTATCCTTTTCCTGCATCAGTGCAAGCAGGATATGCTCTGTGCCGACAGCGTCAGATTTTCTGTGGGATGCTTCTTTCCTGCTCTGTTCCAGAATCTGCTGTGTACGGGGTGTATAGCCCATAGGCGTACGGGAGTTCTGATTTTTCCCCTGTAATTCAGACAGTTTTTCCATGATCTGATGATAGGAAATGTCCTGTCCTTCCAGTGCCTTTGCGGCGATACTGTCCTGCACCAGGGTCAGCCCCAGCAGGATATGTTCTGTTCCAATATATGCATTTCCAAATTTCACAGCGGCTTCCTTTGCTCTTTGCAGAACAGCCTCTGCCTGTCTGGTAAAGTTTTGCATTACGTTCACCTTCCTTTGGTTTGTTAGCCATCAAAACCCGTGATTGCTAATTTATGTCATAAAATAAAAGAACAGTACTGTTCTTTTATTTTCTTTATGCAGATACGCACATTATAATACACTTCTATAGAAAAAGCAAAGAATACTTTATAAAGAATTCTTATATTTTTCTTAACTCCTCCGCAAACAGGGAAAACGGCTCCTGCTCGGGCAGAGCCACAAAGCAGAACGGTTCTTTTGTTTTGGGATGGATGCCCTCCAGTTTATAAGACCAGAGTGCGATTTCTGTTCTGCCTCTTTTCGGGAAGTTTTTATGATACTTTTTATCGCCCCAGATCGGTGTACCTGCGTGAGAGGTCTGCACACGAATCTGATGATGTCTGCCCGTCTGCAAAGCGATTTCCGCAAGAGAAAGCGTACCGATTTCCGTTTCCTGTTCGGCAAGGCGGGTATAGCTTAAAACGGCTTTTTTCGCCCCTTTTCTGTCCTTGGAAACCACTTCAGAAAGATTGGTGCGGGCATTTTTCAGAAGATAATCTGTCAGCGTATCCTTTTCTTTGGGCAGTTTCCCGCAAAGTACGGTCAGATAGCGTTTATTCAGTCTATGCTCCTGTAAATCTTTTGCAAGAATCGCTTCGGCTTCTTTTGTCTTTGCAAACAGCATCACACCGCCCACAGGTCTGTCCAGTCTGTGCAGTAAGCCCAAGGGCTGTCCTGCATAGGCTTCCAGTTCGGAAAGCAGATCAGCGTCCCCTGTTTTATCGGGCTGTACAGGCATTCCCTGCGGTTTTACCACCGCAAGCAGCTGTGCATCTTCAAATATGATTTTAATATCCATTTCAGTCCTCTTTCCAGATAATTGCACTCTTTGGCGGCAGTGTCCATGTCAGCAGACCATTTTTCACGGCACAATGCACCTTTGCATCTGTAAAGCCGTGTCTGCTTGTGATCAGCTGTGTCTGCATGGTCGTTTCTTCTTTTACACCAATCTGCCATACAGGAATCGAAACTTCCTGTGCCTGTTCTGTATTGTTCAGTGCAATTGCAAAGCGATTTTCTTCATCAAAACGTCCATAGGCAATTACACCATAACTGCCGTAAAGCTGTTTCAGAGAGCCATGACGCAGAGCATCATACTGTTTTCTGAGTGCAATCGCTTTTTTATGAAATGCGATCAATGCATGGTCTTCTTTACCCCAAGGGTAGGTACGGCGGTTATCGGGGTCTGTCCAGCCAACAAGCCCTGCTTCATCTCCATAATAAATCGTAGGAGAGCCGCACCATGTCATCTGCAACAGTACTGCTTCCCTGAGAACTGCTTTGTCAATGTCCTGTCCTGCCGCTGCCGCCCCTTCTGTATGCAAACGCCCTGTGCGGCGGTTTGTTCTTGTCAGAAAGCGGGAATGGTCGTGGTTGGAAAGCTCATTCATTGCTGTCTGAATTGCCTGCATGGGCAGACGGCACATCTGATAAATCATTGTACCCCAGAAAACATCGGCATTATTATACAGGTCGTCCCTGCGTTCTGTACTGTGCTTGGACATACCTGTCAGAAACCATGTAACAGGCTCCATAAAAGCATCGTAATTCATAATGCTGTCCCACTGGTCGCCTTGCAGCCAGCTAACCGCATCGCCGTAATGCTCTGCCAGAATCAGCTTATCCGCCGATACACCCTTTACAGCATCTCGGAACTCTGCCCAGAAGCGGTGGTTGAACTCCGAAGTCCTTCCAAGATCTGCCGCCACATCCAGACGCCATCCGTCAGCACAGAATGGCTCGGAAACCCATTTTCTGCCGATATCCAGAATCTTGTTTTTCAATTCCAGACTGCTTTCGATATTCAGCTTCGGGTGATTTTCGTGTCCCCACCAGCCTTCGTATTTTTCATTTTCATTCCAGTAGAAATATCTGCGATAAGGGCTGTCCTTATCGCCATATGCGCCTTTTTCTTTATAAAAGCCTTCTCTGTTCAGCCATTTATGAAATGCGCCGCTATGATTGAATACCCCATCTACCAGCACACGAATACCTTTTTTATGTGCTTCGGCAACCAGCTTTGCAAACAGCGCATCAGACGCATCCAGATTCTTCTTGTCCGTTGTACGTGTTTTATAAAGAGTTGCCGCTTCATTGCCTTCTCCTGTATGCAGAATATCCCCTGCTCTTGTCAAGATTTTGCCCAGATGGGGGTCAATGTGGTCATAGTCCTGCGCATCATACTTATGGTTACTGGGAGAAACAAAAATCGGATTCAGATACAGCACCTCTATGCCCAACTCTGCCAGATAGTCCAGTTTACCCAGAATCCCCTGCAGATCGCCGCCATAGAAATTAGATACATCACTTTCTGCAGGCAGTGTATCCCAGTTTTCTACTTTTTTAACAGGATTGTTCAGATAAATATATTCATTGGTACATACATCATTGGAAAGATCCCCATTACAGAAGCGGTCAGGATAAATCTGATACATAACCGCCCCTTTTGCCCAGTCGGGTGTCTGATAATTGCGGATCACTTCAAACCAGCCCTCATACTGATATTCGTCAAAATAACCATACTGGGTATAAAAAGCAATCTGATCGCCATACTGCAGACGGAAATAATAATAGGTTTTCCCCTCTTCGGGCGGAAGCTGTGCGACATAATAGGAAAACAGACCTTCTTCTTTTTCCTTGTCCATCAGATATTCCCGACCTTCCGTACAAAGGAAAACAGCTGTAAAGGTTCCCGTCCCTACACGGATGGAGATTTTAACAGTATCTTTATCAGAAGGCTCTGCGGGAGAGCGAAATTGTTTTGTTTCATCACTATATACAGCCTGTGCCCGAAAGGTATCTAACGGCAGCTGTAATGTTTCTTTCATAAATGGCACCACCTTTGTTCTCAATATTTCTATTATACGGGTTTCGAAAAGCGATGTCAAACTTTGCGAGTGTTGTATGCAGTGTTCTTAGCAATTCTTATACATCCAAAACGCTCATAGCAGACAGAAAAATCCTTCAGCGGATCAGCTGCCTGCGCCGCACAATCCACAAAAAAGCAGTCTGCCGATAAAAATGAAAAAGAACAGTCTGCCGATGACTGTTCTTTTTCAAAAAGAGAAGGTATTTTTTATTGGGTGTTTTTGCAGCGAATGCTGCATATGCGTGAAACTATTGGGGGGTTTTCACAAGTTTATTATAGCACGTGGGACAAAAAATGTCTAGCCTTAAAATAAGAACTTTTTGTAAGTTTATGCCAAATTTTTTGAAAAATGGAAACTTAACTCATATAATCTGACAATAGCTTTGCCAGATTTTCCTCTCCCAATACTCTTAGCCCCTCTCTGATCTGCATGGCATCATCTGCGGACAGTGCCGAAAGCGGCGTATCCGTCCGTTCCTGCAGACAGATATTTTTTTCCGCATCTTCGTAAAATACTGCCAGATACCCGTCATCCTCTCCGATAATATAGGTTTCATCGCTCCTGCCGTTGATCTGACTGCGAAGAATCACTTTTTCATCCGAAAAAGAAACAATCTGCCAGCCATTATATACACTCTGCAGTTCTTTCATATTCAATCCCTGCAGAAACAGCGGCGACGGCTCTGCCTGTTCTTTCGTAATCATATCTTCGGTATAGAAATACTGATAGACCATTCTGGTATCAGCAGTGATCCGCATTGTTTCATTTAATACCTCTTCGGATTGCTGCTTTTCCGCCGCTTCCCGCTGCAGATCCCTTTCTCCCATCCAGACGGTAATAGAATACCCCGCCGCCATAAACAGAAGAAAACTCAGAAACGCCGCAAGCATCATTGTTTTCTGCATAAAAACCACCTCTTGCAGGCAGTATGAACAAAAAAAAGATATTTTATACAAAAAATGACTGTACTTTCGTACAGCCATTTTATCTATTTCTTTTATTCTCGCAGAAACGTTAGTTTCTGCCAATGGGGGTGCAGGGGAATCATTCCCCTGCTGGGAGTTTGAGGGCAAGGCCCTCAAATCAATATAATCTTAAATGCACAGGTACGCCATTTCTGTATGTACAGGGCAGTTCGCCCTGAATCAGAGGCATCAGATAATCAATCATTTCCTGTGTTACATCATTGCCCGCTTCATTGATCCACGCATCGGGCACTTTTTTCACCTGATTTGCAATCTTTTCGATTTCCACGAAATCAATTTCAAAGCGATAGGGCTTTGTAGAAGTACGACGGAAGCATGCCATTTTGCCTGTACCGCCACTGATTGCATAATCTGCCGCCGCAGAGCCGATCAGTCTGGATTCATAAATATCCGCCGCAGAAGCCACATGAGATGCACAGCGTTGCATCACATTCAGTTCAATACTTCTTACCTTACAGCCGATTTCATAGCGCAGGATTTCTTCCAGATAACGGGAAGCCCCCGCCAGAATCTTATGCCCGAATGCATCAGATGCTCTGTCCTGTAAGGTATCTGTGATATAATCCCCTTCTTCGTTGCGGATACCCTCGCTGACAGCAACAATCACAGAGGGCTTTTCTTCCATTTTTTCACGCACATCATCCAGAAACTGCTCTACGCTGAAAGGACGTTCACACAGATAAATCAGATCCGGAGCAGGATCACCATTGATACGTCCCAGTGCAGAAGCGGCTGTGAGCCAACCCGCATCTCTGCCCATGATTTCTACAATCGTAATGGAAGGCTGTGCATATACATGACAGTCGCAGGCAATTTCGGACATCGTCGTTGCAACGTATTTTGCCGCAGAACCAAAGCCGGGACAATGGTCTGTTTCCATCAGGTCATTATCAATGGTCTTTGGCGCACCGATGATCTTAATATCATCAATATGCAGACGTTCGCAGTAGCTTGCCAGCTTCTGCACGGTATCCATGGAATCATTGCCGCCGATATAAACAAAATAGCCGATATTGTATTTTTTGAATACACGGATAATCTTATCATACTCAAATGTACTTTCTTTCCAGTCGGATAGCTTCATACGACAGGAACCAAGTGCAGAAGAAGGTGTCTGACACAATAACTGCAGAGCTTCGGGATCAGCCAGAATATCATTCAGTTCAATCAGTTTTTCGGACATTACACCCATAATGCCGTTTTTTGCACCATAGATACGGTCAATATTCGTATTTGTCAGACATTTTTCCACAACACCGCAAAGCGTTGCATTGATCGCCGCAGAGGGTCCGCCGGATTGTGCAACCAATAAATTTTTCATGTCAAGCCGCCTTTCTCAGTTGGACGGAAGTCCTTTTTATTGTTTTATCTTCTGTCAGAAATTATGCCAGAATCAGTTTCAGGAAGAACAGAATACCGATAATGATGATTACAGGATTCAGTTCGTCTTTTCTGCCGCTGAGCAGTTTCAGCAGTACGTAGGAGATTACCCCGAATACCAGACCTTCAGAAATACTATAGCATACAACCATCATCAGAATTGTCATAAATGCAGGGAAACCTTCTGTATAATCGCTGAATGTAATATCTGTTACATTTTCCACCATGAACAGACCTACAACAACCAGTGCAGGTGTTGTTGCAAAGGAAGGAATTGCTGTAAAGATAGGTGCAAACAGCAGTGCAATCATAAACAGAATCCCTGCCGCAAATGCTGTCAGACCTGTTCTGCCGCCGTCACCAACGCCGGAAGCGGATTCTACGAATGTTGTTACTGTGGATGTACCCAGCAACGCACCTGCTGTTGTTGCAACCGCATCGGCAAACAGCGCACCTTTGATCTTAGGCAGTCTGCCGTTTTCATCCAGGAAACCTGCTTTTGTGGAAACGCCGATCAGTGTGCCCAGTGTATCAAACAGGTCTACAAACAGGAATGCACACAGAATAACAAGGAAGTCAAATATACTGATCCCTTCAAAAGACAGCTTGAACGCAATGGGTTCAATACTGGGTGGTGCGGAAATGATACCTGTAGGAATCAGAGAATACGCACCCACATCAGGATTTACTTCATAAATACCTACAAACTGGCAGATAATACCCAGACCCCATGTCAGCAGGATACCAAGCAGCAAGCCGCCTTTTACATTTCTGATTGTCAGAGCCAGTGTGATGATGGTACCGATCAATGCCAGTGCAACAGAAACACTGCAGATATCGCCCAGTGCAACACAGGTAGAAGGATTATTCACAACAACACCTGCATTCTGCAGACCGATAAAGGCGATATACATACCGATCCCTACGCTGACCGCTTTTTTCATATTAGTCGGAATCGCATTGAAGATCGCTTCACGAATATTGACCGCAGACAGGAAAATAAACACAAGCCCTTCTGCAAATACAGCCGCCAGTGCAATCTTCCAGCTGTAACCATACTGCATGACTACCGTGTATGCAAAGTACGCATTCAGCCCCATACCGGGTGCCAGTACAAAAGGATAGTTGGCAAAGAATGCCATACACATTGTACCGATTACAGATGCGATACAGGTTGTGGTAAACAGTGCACCATAGTCCATACCTGTTTCAGACAGGATACTGGGATTGACTACCAGAATGTATGCCATTGTCATAAAGGTTGTCAGTCCCGCCATTAATTCTGTTTTTACAGTTGTATTATGTTCTTTCAACTTAAAACAACTTTCAAGAAAACCCAAAATTCACTCCTCCTTTTTCCTTAAAGAATGATAATGATGACAGCAGGAATTAAAATTCTGCTTACCCATAGTATAATGCTTTCCCCATAAAACTTCAAGAATTCCTTTTTTCACAAAGAACATTTCTTTTTCCGGAAAATATGGCATAAATTAACCGTTTTTACAGTAAATGGTAAACCACCGCAGTCTTTCTGTTTATTCTGCTTCCTGCAGAAGTGCTTCGCCTTTTTCGGTCAGCCCCTTGATCAGATAATCCGCCCCGCAGCACATATCAATTTCCAGTACCACAACAAGCTCTTCATCACCGAATTTCTGAATGACTTCCATTGCTTCCGCAACAGAAATGCCGGCTTCCTTTGCCAGATCAGGGGCATCTACACCATTTGTTTTTTTGTAGATTGTATCAATGATCTGCAGCAATCTTTTCGTTTCTTTCATTCTGTTTTCCCTCCTGTAAGATTTTCCCGAATTCTTCAAAAATCCGGGTTCTCTGTCATCATATCACAAAATCTTCGTTTTGGCTCGTTTTTTTGTATATTCCTTATCAAATCACACAAAGACACCCTTTTCTTTTATAAAATCTATAGAATTCCTTAATAGTTCCTATGCTATAAAGAGAATAGATTTATTTTTTCTATTGTTCAAAATAAAATACAAAAACGGAATTACCTTTATAAAACGTCTTAAAATCAGCACTTTTCGCACTTTTTACTAAAAATTAAATATATTTATAAATTTTATTATTCCCTATTGACAGAACACTATCTAATTGATATATTCTATAAATATAAAACAAAGACAAAAACAGGTGTTTTTGATTCAGATACAAAATTCAGAAAAAGAGGTGTTTCGATTGATTACATACAATAACAAAACAAACCTGCTGGAATTAAGACGCTATCAGTACAGCCTTCAGAACGTAGAAGAACCCAACCTGTACCGCGACAACTACAGCTATGATGAAGTACCAAAGGTAACCTTTAACTATCGTCATGTGCCTATGGAAATGCCCGATGATATCTGGATTACAGATACAACCTTCCGTGACGGTCAGCAGTCCAGAGCCCCTTACACAGTGGAACAGATCAAAAAGCTGTATGAAATGATGCACAGACTGGGCGGTCCCAAAGGCAAAATCAGACAGTGTGAATTCTTCCTTTACAGTGAAACAGACCGCAGAGCCATTGAAGCCTGCCGTGATATGGGTTTTGAATTCCCCGAGATCACAGGCTGGATTCGTGCCACAAAGGAAGACTTTAAACTGGTAAAACAGATGGGTCTGAAAGAATGCGGTATTCTGGTAAGCTGCTCTGACTATCATATTTTCAATAAATTACATAAAACAAGAGAACAGGCAATTCAGGGATATCTGGAAATCATTGAAGCGGCTCTGGATATGGGCATTATTCCCCGCTGTCACTTTGAAGACATCACAAGAGCCGATTTCTACGGCTGCGTCGTTCCTTTCGCAACAGAGCTGAAAAAGCTGATGGATAAATACCAGCTGCCCGTAAAGATCCGTTTCTGCGATACTATGGGTTACGGCGTACCCTACCCTGGTGCAACACTGCCCCGTTCCGTCGGCGGTATCATTTACGGTGTAAACCACTTTGCGCAGATTCCCAGTGAGTTCCTGGAATGGCACGGACACAACGACTTCTACAAAGCAGTAGTCAACGCTTCTACAGCATGGCTGTATGGCTGTTCCGCAGTAAATTGCTCCCTGCTTGGTATCGGCGAAAGAACAGGCAACACTCCTCTGGAAGCAATGGTAATGGAATACGCTTCCTTAAGAGGTACACTGGATGGTATGGACCCCACAGTTATCACAGAAATCGCAGAATATTATGAAAAAGAACTGAATTATAAGATTCCTCCCCGCACACCCTTTGTGGGCAGTGACTTCAATGTTACCCGTGCAGGTATCCATGCAGACGGCGTTGCAAAGGACGAGGAAATTTATAATATCTTCAACACAGGAAAAATTCTCAACCGCCCTCTCGGCGTAGAGATCAATAAAAACTCCGGTTCCGCAGGCATTGCCTACTGGCTCAACCAGCGACTGCATCTGACAGGAGAAAATATGATTCACAAAAACTCTCCGGAAGCGGCAACTCTGAAAGACTGGGTTGACCGTCAGTACGACAATGGTCGTGTAACTTTTATCGGTAAAGAAGAACTGGAAGATGCCATGAGAGAACTGACTCCCGAACTGGCAAAAAAGCTTTGATATATAAAAAACGAAAAAGCGTTTTTTAAAACATAGGAGGAAATACAAATGGGAATGAACATTACAGAAAAACTCATCAAAAGCCATCTGGTAAGCGGCGAAATGGCGGCAGGCAAGGAAATCGCCATCAAGATCGACCAGACACTGACACAGGACTCCACAGGTACTATGGCGTATCTGCAGTTTGAAGCCATCGGCATCCCCCGTGTCAGAACAGAAAAATCCGTGGCATATATCGACCACAACACACTCCAGACAGGTTTTGAAAATGCAGATGACCACAAATATATCCAGACAGTAACATCGAAACACGGCATTTATTTCTCCAAGCCCGGTAACGGTATCTGCCATCAAGTGCATCTGGAACGCTTCGGCAAGCCCGGCAAAACACTGCTTGGCTCTGACAGCCACACACCTACAGGCGGCGGCATCGGTATGCTGGCAATCGGTGCAGGTGGCTTAGATGTAGCCGTAGCTATGGGCGGCGGTGCATATTATCTGGCAATGCCAAAGGTTTGCCGCATCAATCTGACCGGCAAGCTCTCCCCTTGGGTAACTGCAAAAGACGTGATTCTGGAAGTACTGCGCAGACTGTCCGTAAAAGGCGGCGTCGGCAAGGTTATGGAATATGCAGGCGAAGGCGTGAAGTCCCTGAGCGTTCCCCAGAGAGCGACCATCACAAACATGGGTGCAGAACTGGGTGCAACAACATCCGTATTCCCCAGTGACGAAGTAACAAAGGCATTCCTTGCGGCGCAGGGTCGTGAAGCAGACTGGATCGAGCTGTCCGCAGATGCAGATGCGGTTTATGACGAAGAAGTAACGATTGCACTAGATGAAATCGTTCCTCTGGTGGCTTGCCCTCACTCTCCCGATAACATCAAAAATGTAAAAGATATTCAGGGTCTGAAAGTGGATCAGGTTGCCATCGGCTCCTGCACAAACTCCTCTTATACAGACATGATGACAGGAGCAGCTCTGCTGAAAGGCAAATCCGTACATCCTGATGTCAGCCTGGTTATTGCTCCCGGTTCCAAACAGGTAATGAATATGCTGGCAGCAAACGGCGCACTGGCGGATATCATTTCTGCAGGCGCAAGAATTCTGGAATGCGGCTGCGGTCCCTGCATCGGTATGGGTCAGGCTCCTGCGACAAATGCAGTTTCCCTGCGTACCGTAAACAGAAACTTTGAAGGCAGAAGCGGTACAAAATCCGCACAGGTTTACATTGTCAGCCCCGAAACAGCCGCATATTCAGCGATCAAGGGCGTTCTCGCAGATCCCCGTGAGATCGGAGAAATGGCAGAATTCAAGCTTCCCGAAAAATTCCTTATCAATGATAATATGATCTCCGCGCCCGCAAGCGAGGAGGATGCAAAAGCACTTTCCACAGTTAAAGGTCCCAACATCAAGGAATGTCCCGCAGGCACACCCCTCACCGAAAATATCGCTTGTGAGTGCGTACTTAAAGTCGGTGACAACATAACAACAGACCACATTATGCCCGCACGAGCTAAGATACTTCCTTACCGTTCAAACATCCCCTACCTCTCCAAATTCTGCTTCGCCGTATGTGACGAAAAGTTCGCAGAGCGCGCAAAGGAAAAGGGTCAAGGCATAATCATAGGCGGTGAAAACTACGGTCAGGGCAGCTCGCGCGAGCACGCAGCACTTGGTCCGCTTTATCTCGGCGTCAAGGCGGTTCTGGTGAAATCCTTCGCGCGTATCCACCGTGCGAACCTGATCAATGCAGGCATTCTGCCTGTGACTTTTGCAAATCCCGACGACTACGATCGTGTGAACCAGGATGCAAAGCTGACCATTTCCAATA
>CALASU010000027.1 GCA_937888765.1 uncultured Clostridia bacterium
CCACGCAAGGGGCAGGCCCCAGGGTCGTGCAGGTTTCTGTTTTGTAATCCGGCTGTTGCAGACAGGCCAGCAGGCTGTCCCGGAATTTGACGGCGCCCCGGAGGACTCTGCCCTCCTCCTGGCCGGTAAAGGTCACGGACGCCAGGTCACCGAAGGGCGGACAGTTCTGCACCCGTCGCAGGCCGATCTCCAGCTCGTAGAAGCTGTCGTAATCCTGTTTGGCCGCCAGGGTGATCAGCAGGATCACCATGGGAATCAGGTCGGTGGTCGTGCCAAAAACAGTGACGCGGCTCATGATAACGTCCTGAATCACCGACAGCAGGATGCACAGCAGGATCAGGCTGCCCCATTTTGCATCGTGCATAAACAGCTTACAGCTTACGATGATCGTACCGAATACACCTGTTTTTGTCAGCAGACAGCTCAGCAGTGCACTGGAAGGTGCGGGAGCAACGGTATACGCCGCAGGCAGCCACACATGCAGAGGGAACAGCCCCGCTTTTGCCGCAAAACCGAACAGAATCAGTACACCTGTCAGATAGAAGGAAGATTTGTCTTCCTGCGCCTGCATGAATGCAGACAGTTCAGCCATGTTCAGCGTACCAGCCATCTGATACATCATGAACAGACCCATCAGTGTAACCAGACCACCGATCACGGCAACTGCCAGATAGGTATGTGCCGCACGGATTGTTGCATCATCTTCTTCATGCATAACCAGTACAAAGGATGTAAAGGACATCATTTCAAAGAAGATAAAGGTTGTAAACAGATCGGCAGACAGGAAAATCCCCATCGTTGCGCCTAATGTCAGGAATACAAACAGGTAGTAGCGGTTTCTGTTACATTCGCCCTGCGCCATATATTCCTTGGAAAAAATTGTAGTAATCAGCCAGATTGCAGAAGTCAGCACAGCCAGAATCACGCCGAAGCCGTCTGCCGCAAACTGGATACCCAGACCGCAGAAACCGGGAATGGAATATACCGTTTCTTTCCCGATCAGCAGCAGGCTTGCCGCAAATACCACTGCGGATACCAGCCAGCCCCAAAGATCACGGGCATTTTTATTGCTTCTGCCAATCACATAGCCAATGACTGCACCCAGAAACGGGAAGAAAACCAAAAATGGTAATATGATACTTGTTACTGCATGATGTTCCATTCTTTTCTCCCCTCCTTTACAGAATACCCAGAACAGCATTGCTCATAATATTGAGCAGTGGTTCGGGGAACAACCCCATCAGCACAGATACCACTGTCAGAAGCACAAGAGGTACTGTCATGTATTTATTGGGGTCAGATACGTGATGATAGTAGTTTTCGGGATACTCCTTATTTCTGGGGAAGTACGCCCGCATAATGATATAAAATACATACAGTGCTGTCAGCAGTGCGGAAATAATCAGTGCCGCAATGCCGATGTATGCAATCTGGTTGCCGCTTTCTACAGCCGCAGTTGCCAGTGCCCATTTACTGTTGAAACCCGCAAAGGGAGGCACACCAACCAGACCGATGCCTGTAATTGCCATAGCACCAAAGGTAATCGGCATGAGTCTGCCGAAGCCTTCCACTTCGTAGAGATATTCTCTGTGTGTTTTATACAGCAGTGCACCTGCTGTAAAGAACAGCGTAATCTTCAGTACCGCATGGTATACCATATGCAGCATACCTGCCGCCAGACCTGCCGGTGTCATGATCGCAATACCGAAAATGATATAAGACAGGTTAGAAATTGTAGAATACGCAAATCTTCTTTTGATATGCGGTGTTCTCAGCGCAACCGTAGAACCGAATACAATCGTAATCGCCGCCGCAATCAGCATGATATACTGTGCCCATGTACCAATCAGAAAAGCCGTACCGAAGCTGTAGTATGTCAGACGAATGATCGCGAAGATACCGGATTTTACGACTGCAACTGCGTGCAGCAGAGCCGTAACGGGTGTAGGTGCAACGGACGCTGTAGGCAGCCAGCGATAAAACGGAAATACCGCTGCTTTCACACCGAAGCCGAAAAATGCCATTACAAATACCAGTCGCAGTGTGCTTTCATTGCCTACAACCAGATGATGATCCAGTACACCGCCTGCCATAAAGTCAGTTGTAGTACCATAGCAATAGATGAATACAAAAGCAATAAATACAAGGGATGCCCCGAACATCATATACATAATATAAGTTTTTGCCGCATGACGCGCTTTGTTATCCTGCGCGTGCATAACCAGCGGCAATGTTACCAGTGTTAAGAATTCATAGAAGAGGTACAGTGTCAGGAAGTTTGCGGAAAACGCAATTCCCAGAACAATACCGAATGTCATAACAAAGAACGCGAAGAAGCGGTCTTCCCTGCCCTCATGTGTCATATATTCAAAGGCATATACCGTGGTGATGATCCAAAGCAGGGATACCATCGTCCCGAATACCATAGACAGACCATCCACATGAAGTGCAAATGTAAGCTTTTCGCTGAAGCGGAACAGTGTCACAGTCGGATTTCCTGTACCGTAGATCGCAAACAATGCAAACAGAGCATTGATGATCACAATACTGAGAACCCATACTTCCCGATGTTTTCTGTCCCTGAATTTAACCGGCAGCAGACCAAGCCCTGCAATGACTGGAAAGATTACCGGCAACAATGTCGCAAATGCGTTCATATCGTGTCCTCCCTTTCCTTAGAAAATCAATCCGCTGATTGCTGCAATCACGTTCATCAGCGGAGCAGGCATTACGCCGAAGCAAACCACTGCCACAGACAGCAGCACCAGAGGTACCGTCATCAGATAATTGGGTTCTTTTTTCTGCAAAGAACCATAGTCAAAGTCCTTACCGGGGAAGAATGCGCCTAATACAACAGGCAGCAGATAGCCTGCAGTCAGCAGTGCGCTGACCATCAGTACTGCAACGCCCAGAATACCTTCTGCACCAAACGCCAGACCGCCCTGTGCCAGATACCATTTGCTTACAAAACCACTTGTGGGAGGAATCCCGATCAGAGAAAGTGCCGCAAACGCAAAGCACCACATCACGATGGGCATTTCCTTACCCAGTGCTTTCAGTTCATATACAAATGTTTTATGTGTTTTGTAAATGATCGCACCTGCACAAAGGAAGAGGATATTTTTTGCTACCGCATGGAAAACGACCTGCAGCAGTGCTCCCATAAAGCCTGCGGGAGAAAGCAGCATCAGACCGAATACCACATAGGAAACATTGGACACTGTAGAATATGCCAGTCTTCTTTTCAGAAGCTTTTCTTTATATGCCAGCATGGAGCCCATGAAGATTGTCAGAATCGCCAGCCCCATCACAACTGCCTGTGCCCATGTACCGCGCAGGAAATCAGGCCCAAACAGATAGTATGTTACACGAATGATCGCCACAACACCGCCCTTGGTAATGATACCGGACAGAACAGCAGATGCGGGAGAAGGTGCTACAGGGTGCGCTGTGGGCAGCCATGCATGCAGGGGGAACATACCCGCCTTACAGCCAAAGCCCAGAGCCATCAGCAGGAATACTGTCAGCAGCAGATCTTCTCTGCCTGTCACCTTTGCCATATCCAGTGTGCCGCCTGCAACAAACATGGTTGTTTCACAGTATGTATGCAGGAAGAAGAAACCTAACAGCCCCAGACCTGCACCAAAGATGGAATAGCCCAGATATTTAATACCTGCTCTTGCCGCCTCGGGTGTACCTGTATGGATAACCAGAGGAACGGTCAGCAGTGTCATAAATTCATAGGACAGATATAATGTAATCATATTTGCGGAGAAGCACAGGCTCATTAAGGCTCCCAGAGAAAACGTATAAAACATGAAAAAGCGTGCAGGCTTTTCTTCATGCTTCATATATTCCATAGAGAATACTGCCGCAATCAGCCAGATGGTACTGATCAGACAGGCAAACAGCTTTGCCAGCCCATCTGTATGATACACAATCGACAGCGAGCCCATCATGTGCCACGCTTCCACTGTATGCTCTCCCATACAGAGATACCATACCAGCAGAGCCTCCGCCGCTATTGCAATAAATACTAAAATATTACGCTGCTTTTCCTCTTTCTGGAAGCCAATGAGCAACCCCATAATCAGCGGGAATATCATCGGAAGCAGCATGATCGCATTTCCGTTCATTTTTTCTCACCTTATCCTTTCGTGGTTGCCATTACTGCAGCAGGGTAATACCCATTTCAATCACATGAATGAAGGGGTGATACCAAACGCCCAAAGCTACATTCGCAAGGATAAACAGTACGATTGCAATGCAGAATGTAGGAGAAAGGGAAATTTTTTCGTGTGCAAGTTTTTCCTCGGGTTTTTCCGGTGTCCAGATGGCAATAACGGAAGGCAGGAAATACATTGCATTCAGAATCATACTGATTGCCAGTACGATCAGTACTGCCGCACTTTTACCGGGTGTATAAATAGATGCAGAAGCAAAATACAGCTTGGAAACAAAGCCTGCTGTCAGAGGTACCCCTACCATGGAAAGCGCGCCGATGGTAAAGCCAATCCCTGCCAGAGGGTTTCTCAGTGCTGCCCCTTTCATGTGATAGATCTGTTCTTTGCCTTCACATTCATCTACAAATTCACCACAGCAGACAAACAGCATTGCTTTTGTAAATGCGTGTGCCAGAATGTGGAAAATACCCGCAGTCATACCGATATGGCTGCCCATACCGATACCCATATAGATATACCCGATCTGTGCCACGGAAGAATATGCCAGCATACGCTTCATGCGTGTTTCTCGTGTTGCATAAATAGAACCCATAACCATGCCCGCCAGACCAAATGCAAACAGGATATCCACAATCTTCAGTTCATTCATAACGTCAATAGAGAATACGCCGTAAATCAGCTTGATACCCAGAATGATGTAACTTTTCAGCACCAGACCGGACAGGATACCACTGGAAGTACTTGTTGTAGAACCGTATGCACCGGGCAGCATGGAATGGAATGGGAACAATGCACTTTTTATCCCGATACCGATAAACATAAAGCCGGATACTACCAGCAGAGGGAAATGATATTCCCCGCTTGCTGCAAGCGCAGTAATCGCTTCTTTTGCCTGCGGCATCAGCAGCTGCCCTGTGATGCTGTACAGAATACAGAGTGCCAGCAGGAACAGACCGGAACCAAGCAGACTGATAACCAGATAGTGTGTCGTACCAACCATGGCCTGCGGCGTCCCTTTCGCCATAATCAGCGCACAGGAAGCAATTGTTGCAATTTCGATAAATACGTATGCTGTGAACAGGTCATTTGTATAAACCAGTGCCAGCATGGAGCCAAAGAGTGCGTTGAGCATAATAAAGTAGAGATTCTGCTTTTCAGGCACTACCTCCGCATAAATAAACTCTGCACCCCCTGTAATTGTCAGGAACATAACCACACTGAACAGCGTCGCCATCAGTGCTTCCAGAGGCCCTACCCTCAGTTCATTCCCCCATGGTGCTGGAAAATGCCCCATCATAAAGGTAAAGGTTTCCGCATTCTGTGTTACACTGAACAGCAGAATGGCAGACATGATCCCAACAATGAGCACCATCGCCCCGTGGATTCTTCTTGCCATTTTTCCTGTTTTGCAAAGCGGTGTGATAATCCCGCAGAACATTGCCAGAAAAATACTGAAGAAAGGGATATTATGTATAAGATTTACATGTCCATGATGCATTATTCGCCTTCCTCCTCTCTGGCAAGTTTCATAATTTCGTCCATATTCAATGTGCCATAGTGCTTATACAATCTCTGCACCAGAGCAAGGGAAAATGCTGTAATACTTACAGATACTACAATCCCTGTCAGAACCAGACCCGCAGGAACAGGGTTGATATAATAGTCCGCATCAATCACGCCATTTGTCAGAATAGGCGCAATTCTGCCGAAGATATACCCTTTTGCGGCCAGAAACAGATACACAGCCGTATCCATGATATTCAGACCGATAAATTTCTTAATCAGATTGTTTTGCAGAAGCAGATTCATAAATCCTATACCAAAGAGGATGACTGACGCTGCCTCATAAAAATTTGTCAATAAATGATTCATAATCAGATGTCTCCTTTAGTAAACAGTGCATAGAATCCATACATCGTGCAGGCTACAACCAGACCGACACAGACATTCAGCGGCAGAATAAAGCCGGAGCTGAGAATGTTGCCAGGGGTGCCCTTGGGAATCTCCCAGCCCACATGGTTTGCCCCCGTAAAGAAGGAATAGCTCTTACAGCCGCAGTATGTCAGCAGACAAGCCGCACTGATCAGTGTCAGTGTACGGAATGTAAAGAATGTCTGCATTTTCTTCTGGCCATACGCCGCAGAATACAGGATCAGACCTGCACCAACGATAGACCCTCCGGAGAAACCGCCCCCGGGAGAAAGATGCCCGTTCAGTATAACGTAAATGCCATACAGAATAACAACGGGTGCAAGACCTTTTGCCCCTACCTTCAGAATCTGTTTCATATCTTCCATATCGAAGATATCATCTTCCGCATTTTCCTTATCTTCCTCTGCACTGATATTTTTACTGTCACGTCTTAACAGCATCACAACACAGATAACAGAAAGGAACAATACATTTGCTTCCCCGAAGGTATCAAATGCACGATAGTCCAGAATCATACCTGCTACAAAGTTGATTGCACCTGTTTCCTCAATCCCTTTTTCCAGATATCTTGCCGCCACTTCATTGTTTGCAGGGTTGCCGGGATCACCAAAGGCAGGCAGATCTATAACAACCATCAGCATAATAGCAATAAATACCATAGAAACCAGTACACAGAAAATATGGTACAGTCTTTTATCCGTACGGATATGCTCCATGGAAAACATTTCCCGGAAATTGGGCAGTTCTTTTTTCGTTCTGGTAGAAATATACTTATCTGCATCAATCAGAACAGAGTCCCCATCAATCCAGCTTTTCAGCTTCTCCCAGAAAGATTTGTTTTCGTTCAAATTCATCAGCCCTCCCTTGTACCTTTCAGTTCACGTACTTTTTTCAGTGTCAGGAAGAACAGAACCGTATCTACCCCCGCACCTACAGCTGCTTCTGTAATCGCCAGGTCGGGAGATTCCAGAAACAGCCAGATGATCGCCATAATAGAACTATAGCCCATGAAAATGATAACTGCCATAAACAGATTTTTTGTCACTGAAACGCCGATCGCACTGGCAATCAGAAATACTACCAGAATCATCTGAATGGTAATACTAAAATCACTCATTTTTCACGCATCCTTTCTTCCGCATCCTTGTTTGTCAAAAGTTCCACTTTTGCAATCATATGTGTTGCAATCGGGCTGCTCAGCCAGAAAAATACAATAATCAGAATATATTTTGCCGCATGAAAAATATTCTGACTCAGAAGCAGCAGACCCAGAGATACAAAAAACAGACCCATTGTATCCCCCAATGCCGCTGCATGCATTCTGTTCAATACATATTTCAGACGAAATATACCGAAAACAGAGCAAAGGAATACCAATAAGCCCATAATAATAAAAATCGCCGCAATGATTTCTCGAATTGCCATGATTACTCCGCCTCCTCTTCTTTTGCTTTCTGATACAGTTTGCTCAGATACAGCAGACGACCTTTATGGTGCAGTGTTACTACATGACACATAACCACTACCGCAAGGAAGCTAAGCAGTGTATACACCAGAGAAACGTCCATCAGAGATGTGGATTTCAGATAAATAGAAAGAATACAGATCACAGCTGTTGTCATCGTACCGATCATATTGATTGCAACGATACGGTCTGTAAATCTGGGGCCCTTTACTGCACGGATGAACACCAGCATCATGCTGCAGGACAGCACACATAATGCAATTTCCAAAATAAAGTGCATGGTATCGCTCATTTTTTTCCCTCCAACCTTCTCAGCTGGTCTGCAAATACAGAATCATTCAGACCTTCGCCAAATTTACTCTTATCCAACGCCGCCACAACATAATCCCCATCTTCCAGCCCTGCTGTAAATGTGCCGGGTGTCAGTGTAATAGAATTTGCCAGCACTACCTGAGATACTTCACTTTCCAGATCTGTATGGAATGTTACAATCGCAGGTTCGATTTCCATTTTAGGAGAAAGAATGATGCGGAGTACATCTACATTAGCTTTGAAAATTTCCCAGAGCAGGACAAAAGCATATTTCAGATACAGCGGCAGATTTTTTACCAGCTGCAATTCTCTTTTGTAGCTATATCCCATATATTTGGAAATAAACCAATACAGCCATGCACAGATGACAGCCCCGAACAGGAACACTTCCAGCGTGACTCTTCCATTAAAAATGAACCAGAGCAATAACAATAAAACGTACATGAAACCATCCTTTCTGCAATCGCATTGTTCTTTTTATGTATGGAAAACATATGTTTTTTCTATGGTAATTTTTTTACATAGAACCACCATTTTCCATATTGCTCAATATATATTATCTAAGACGTACAGAAAATTGTCAAGAGCATTAGCCGAAAGTCACAGAAGATTTCCTAACATTTTCTTAACATTTAAAATTATATGTATGTTTTCACCAAATTCTCACTTCAAATCAAAAAAAAATTGTTCTTCACATACAAAAAAAGTCTACCTTTTTCTTCCATAAAAATTTTGTCGTTTTGTAAAACTGGCGATTCTGTATAATACAAATAAAAAAGGATGTATCCTGAATCAGAGGATACATCCTTTTTTATTTTGAGAAGGTCTATACTCTTCTTGTTTTCGGGGCTTTCGTTTACGGTTCCGCTTTAAAGCGGAACCGATTACGATACGCCTTTGTTAGGGAATTATAATAGGAAGCGTTGCGCAATGCCTTCGATAGCCCTCAGGCATCGCCTATATGCTTAAAACAAAATGTTGTAGTACACTTATTATTTCTTGCAGAAGATTGCTCTTACGGGCAGACCGAGCAGTACCAGAACAATACCGCCTGCAGCTACCATTGTTGTACCCATACCGCACATGAACAGCTGGTTGATCAGAACGTAGCAGCCGGAGATAATGGAGATCAGGGGAATGATGGGATACAGAGGTACTTTGTATGTACGTTCTACATCGGGAGCCTGTTTTCTGTAAGCCATAACTGCTGCAAATGTCAGTGTGTAGAATACCCAGCCTACGAATGTACCCAGGTTTGTCAGCAGGTCGAACTGACCGGACAGCGCATAGATTGCACCCAGACCTGCAATCAGGAAGATGCAGTTTACGGGAACGCCTGTGCCGGAGATTTTGGACAGTGCTTTGCTGCAAGGCAGGTCGCCCTGTTCAGCCATGTAGTATGCTGTACGAGAGCCAGCCAGGATAAAGCCGTTACAAGCACCGCCGGCAGAAATCATGATACCAACGGATACGAATTTACCACCCATATCACCGAAGATTTCCATAGCTACTGCAGAAGCGGGAGATTCCAGATTCATCATTACGTCAGCAGGCAGTACCCACAGGTAAGCCAGGTTGATGATTACATAAACTGCCATGATCATTGCTACACCGCCAACGATCGCTTTAGGCAGGTCTTTACCGGGGTTTTTCATTTCGCCGGCGATTGCACCTACATTTGTCCAGCCTTCGAATGCGAACAGAACTGCGATCATCAGCTGACCCATTACGGAACCCATGGACAGACCTTCACCCAGCATGGGATCGAAAATAGGGTTACCATTACCTCTGATAAAACCGAAAATCATGATCAGTACCAAAGGAACCAGTTTTGCTACTGTAAACAGGGACTGTGCTGCACCGCCAACTTTAGCACCCATACAGTTCAGTGCTGTCATAAGGATGATACATGCCAGAGCTACGGGAATAACCATACCGTCGCCTACGAACAGTTTTGCCTGGTTTGCTACAGCTACTGCCAGAGCAGCTACCAGACCGGGGTAGAATACTACTGTCTGCATCCAGCCGCACAGGAAGCCGGCTTTTTCACCGAATACTCTTTTCAGGTATACAGGCATACCGCCTGTTTCAGGCATCAGGATTGCGATTTCTGCGAATGTCATAGCCGCACACAGACACATCAGAGATGTTACGATCCATGCTACGATTGCCAGACCGGGTGCACCGGCTGTTGCTGTGTACATTGCTGTGGGTTTGAAGAATACACCGGAACCGATAACGCAGCCTACTACTGTCGCCATTGCTGCGCCCATGCCGAGCTCTTTCTTCATTTCATTGTTGTTGCTCATCTTATTTTTCCACTCCTTCTTTTTTCCATTTTTACCATAAAACGCCATATTTTGAGTACAAAAAAAGGACATACAGCTACGCTAACTCTTAGCCTGTATATCCTCTGTATCTCTACCTGAAAGCATTACTTCTACGGCGGCCTGGTAAAATCAAGCACTTTCCAGAGTTCCATCCATAAAAGGTCTTTGTACCTGAAAGTTTCTCAAAAGGACGGCTCTTCCTTTTAATTGCTCCATCGGTTTTCCTCGAAGAAAAAAATGATTGTATGTATGATTGCGAGGAAATCTCCCTTTTACTTCAACTGGCTCTATGCACTTTTTATTACGGTCTTATTATACTTTGTTGTCAAAATTTTGTCAATAGTTTCGGTAAAATTTAATACTTTTTTCGACAAAAGAAAATCACTGAATTATATCAATCGCCAATTTAATTTTTTTAATCTTATA
>CALASU010000028.1 GCA_937888765.1 uncultured Clostridia bacterium
GGGGGGGGGGGGGGGACACCCCCCCACAAATCTTTGCTCCAAGCGGGTTTTTGAAAGGGGTTTTAAGGGGGTTGTCAGACATCTTCCTTGCAGGAAGACGGCTTCGCCGCCGCCTCTATCTTGGCGGTGCCTCACTTTTCCCAAGAAAAGAAAGTTTTCCCCTTTTGGAATTCTAGTTTTAGAAAAACAATTTTATCGATAACTAAAAAGGAATCTCGCAAAGCGAGATTCCTTTTTTTAGTTACTTACAGAATACATCCTGAAATGTCTTTTTCTCTTTCACGCCCGCACTGAGCTTCATCATGCGGGAGGTATCGCCCAGCAGTACCGCACCGCAGAGCATGTCATGATAGAAATATACACGTTCCAATGTCTGTTTGAAATCGTCTCTGATTTCCACAACTTTATAATGCTTATTCGCATCTGTACCCACATCGCCGATGGAGAACAATGCCGTATCCATGCCATGGAAGTTCAGACCGCTTTCTTCGGGGATATAGGTCAGGGCTTCGCCTGCGGCATTTGCCCCTGCGATATACCCCATTTCTGCCGCTACAGACCAGAGAGCAATATTTTTGCCTGCAAATTCCGCACAGTCGCCTGCCGCATAGATATCCTGTACAGATGTCTGCATCTGTTCATCTACCAGTACCGCACGGTTTGTTTCCATGCCTGCGGCTTTTGCGATTTCGATATTTGCACGTACACCAGTGGAAACGACCACCAGATCAGCGGCTACTTTCGTGCCATCCGCAAGCAGTACGCCGTCCACATGATCTGCACCGCTGATTTCTGCAATCTGTACACCTGTCTGAATGGAAATTCCTTTTTTCGCCGCAATATCAATCAGCATCGCCGCCGCTTCTTTATCCACTTTGCCTGCCATCAGTACAGGAGCCGCTTCCAAAACCGTCACTTTCAAGCCAATCTTATGCAGTTCCCAAGCCGCTTCCAGACCAAGCACGCCGCCGCCGATGACAACCGCCGCATTGGCATTCTCTGCCAGTCTGTTCACCTTCTGTACATCTGCAATGCTGCGGATGGAAACCACTTCGGGCAGTTCCTTGCCCTTGAAAGGAGGAACAAAGCTATGCGCGCCCAGTGCATAGATACATTTATCATAAGGATATACAGAGCCGTCTGTCAGAACGACCTGTTTCTGTTCTGTATCAATACGTTCGGCTTTGCTGTTCAGCAGAAGCTGAATACGTTTTTCTTCATACCACTGTGCCGCTTCGCTTGCAATTGCACCGTTTGCAACCGCACCAAAAAGGCGTTTTGTCAGCTGTGGTCTGTCGTAAGGCAGTTCGCTTTCTTCGGAAATCATAGTGATTTCTGCCGCTTCATTACGAAGACGGATCGCCTTTGCCGCATTGAGTGCCGCTGTACCGCCGCCAAGGATTACAAATCTTTCTTTTTCATGCAGACGGAAGCCTGTATCGGGATCTGCCACGGGCACAAAGTATTCTGCACCCACACCGCAGACAGGACAGGTTTCCATGGAAGAATCAAAAATTTCCCCACAGACAACACATTTCACAAGTTTGCCTCTTGCAGAAGGCTTTTTATATTCTTCTTTATCCAGCATATGCAGGGCAAAACGATAGCCAAACGCCACCGCATCCTCCAGTTCTTTTTCGGAGGGTTTGAAGCGTACACGGAAACCGTCCATCACACGCAGATGGATCTGTTTCAGACGTTCCATGATATGAGGTACGCCCTCACCACTCCAGCCGTAGCTACCGAATGCAGATGCCGCTTTGCCGCCGTGAATAGGGGGATACATCCCTGTCGTCAGATCCCAGATCGGTTTCAGGGCTTCCTGCAGAATGGTAGGTGTACCAAACAGGATACCGTTAGCCGCACCGATTGCACCCGCAACCTCTGCCGCATCTGCTGTTACCAGATCATAAGATTTTACGTCGATGTCGCCCGCTTCTTTGATACCCTCTGTAATTTTTTCCGCCAGTTCTGCTGTATAGCCATAGGCACTTACATAAGGAATCACAACAGTCGGTTTTTCGTTTGCGGGGATTTTACACCATTCGTCGTAAATCTGCAGGAGCTCGGGAATATGGCTGTCCAGTACAGGCCCGTGACCGGGACAGATCATATCTACTTCCAGAGAACGCACCAGCTTCAGTGCCGCTGTCATGTAAGGGTCTTTGAAAGGGCCAAGAATGTTATCAAAATAATATTTTGTTGCTCTGAGATACCCGTCATAATCTGTTACGGTGCTTCTGAGAATGCCCTCATGCGCATAATGAGAACCAAAGGAGTCACAGGTCATCAATACCTTATCTTCCACAATATAAGTATACATCGTATCCGGCCAGTGCAGATTCGGCAGAACATAGAATTGCAGTGTCTTATTGCCGATCTTCAGTTCATCGCCGTTCTTTACAGTAATGCTGTAGAAATCTCTGTTAATGATATGCTGCAGGAAGCTGATGGCTGTCGCCGTTGCAATGATCTTTACCTTGGGATTCTGCGCAATGATATGTTCAATAGAGCCCGCATGGTCGGGTTCTGTGTGGTCTACTACGATATAGTCGATCTTGGAACAGTCCAGCTGTTCCTCTAATGTTTCTTTATATTCTCCGTAAAACTTTTCTTTCGCTGTTTCAAATAAAACAGTCTTGTCCCCTGCTTTCAGAATATAGGAATTGTATGTTGTACCGAACTCGGTATGCATGATGATGTCAAATACACGCAGGTTTTTGTCTAAAATCCCTGCCCAGAATAAGTCATTTTTCAGCTTCACTGTCTTCATAAATCCTTCACCTCATTATCTTCATTCTGATTAAAAAGAGGAACTTTCTGATTAAAAGTTCCCCCTTTTTTATGCTTTATTTTTTTATTACAAAAGCATTCATGCTTTTGCGTATCAGGGTGCAGGGAAATGATTTCCCTGCTGGGGGTATTGGGGGCAAAGCCCCCAAGGTCTTACACTTCTTTTTTCCACAGACCATGCAGGTTGCAGTATTCATATGCCGCAACGACTTCTTCGCCCTCAGCCAGTGCAAAGATCGCTTCGGGTGCACCTGTGTGATCCAGATATTTCAGCTGTCCGCCCTGATTTGTGTGCAGATAGATCCATGCAATGTGGTGTTCTTCCAGCATAGGATGCTGTACATCGCCTACAAATACTTTTACCTGTCTGCCGTCCACTGTTACCACGGGAACGTGTTTTTCAGCCGCACCGTCAGATGTATTTGCTTTCATTTCCTGCATCTTTTCGCCGCAGCACATTACGGGAACGCCTTTGTCCTCTACCATAACGATGATGTTTTTGCAATGATTACATTTAAAAAATCTAGGTTCTTTCATAATAACTGCCTCCTTTTTCTTCTTTCACAGTATGCTCTCTTTTTTTGATTCTATTTCTATTTATATTTTCCATTTTCCTCTCTTTTATGAAAAAAACAGGAATCTGAACACTTTTTAAATGCCGAGCGGTGCAATGCTTCTTTCCAGAATCCCATTGATATAGGCAATACAGATGCCATAATTTGTCATGGGAATCTTCTGATCCGCCGCACAGCTTAAGCGGTATTTCATTTCTCTTTCATTCAATGTACAGCCGCCGCAATGCACGACCATTGCATAGGGGGATAAGTCATCAGGGAATTCCCTGCCGCTTGTGAATGTAAATTTCACATCTTTGCCCGTATGCTGTAAAATCCAACGGGGCAGCTTCACAGTACCGATATCCTCACACTGGCGATGATGGGTACAGCCCTCGGAGATCAGAACAGTATCCCCATCTTTCAGCTGTTCCAATGCCCTTGCCCCTGCCACAGTGCTTTCCAGATTGCCCTTATAGCGGGCAAAGAGGATGGAAAATGATGTCAGCGGCAGATCCTTCGGAATGGCTTTGGAAACCGTACCAAAAATCTGACTGTCCGTAATCACAAGCTTTGGACGCTTGCCCAGTGTTTCCAGTGTCTGCACAAGCTCTGTTTCCCTGCACATAACAGGAATCGCTCCCGCTTCCAGACAGTCCCGAATGGTCTGCTGCTGCGGCAGGATCAACCTGCCCTTTGGTGCGGCAGAGTCAATGGGAATGACCAATACCACAAAATCCTGCGGCTCCAATAAATCTGCCACGATACGGCGATTGTTTTCATTTGCAGGCACCTGCTTTGCCAGCAGTTCCTTTAATTCGTGAACCCCCATATTTTCCACAGCACTCACGGAAATGATATGTTCTATTCCTTCTGTCTGCGTATCCTCTGCCTGCGGTAAGTCAGCTTTGTTTTTTACCACAATACAGGGAATTTTCTTTTCCCGAATTCGCTCCAGAATAGCAATATCTTCTTCTGTGATTCCTACAGAACCGTCATAAACTAACAGTGCAATATCTGTTTTATTCAGAATCTGATAGGTTTTCTGTACCCTAAGACTGCCAAGCTCTCCCACATCGTCAAGCCCCGGGGTATCAATCAACATCACAGGCCCTAACGGAAGCAATTCCATCGCCTTTGGTACAGGGTCTGTTGTTGTCCCTGCCACATCGGATACCACTGCCAGTGCCTGCCCTGTTAAGGCATTGATGATACTGGATTTGCCTGCATTGCGCTTGCCAAAAATCCCAATATGCACTCTTTCTGCTGCAGGTGTACTGTTCAGGCTCATGCTTCCACTCCCTTTCTGCCCAATTCTCCCGCAGGAAAATCTCCTCTGTCTGTTACGACCTCATAGCCGATTTCCTGCATTTCCGCTCTGAGCAATGCCAGCCCTTCGGCAGCTTCATCGCCCATACAGCGTTTGTTATCATATAAGCTGTACTGCTTTCTTCTCTCCTTTGGCGAAAGATTCGGCATAACGACATTTGCCCCTGCCAGAATCCCCAGCTTTCGCCCATCGGGATGAATCGTGGATAATGCTGTTGTCGCAGGCAAAAGCACCTTCGGCAGCATGATCCGCAGTAAGCCCAGTAAAAACAGTGTTAACTCTAATGTACCCGCCGTTTCATTGGCAAATTTCGTATCCTTATGCGGAATGAATGGACCAATACCCGCCATTTCCGGCTGTAATTCCTGCAAAAAGAGCAGATCTTCCGCAATACGTTCTGTTGTCTGATACGGCGAGCCGACCATAATACCGCTTCCCACCTGATAGCCCGCTTCTTTCAGCGCATACAGGCAATCCTGTCTTTCTGCTGCAGAAAGAGGTTCGGGGTGCAGCTGGCGGTAATGGTCTGTATTATAGGTTTCGTGGCGAAGCAGATAACGGTCTGCCCCTGCCTGCCGAAACGCCTGATACGTTTCTTTTGTCTTTTCCCCGATGGAAAGTGTGATGGCACAATCGGGAAATGCTGTTTTCATTCTATGAATCAGGGCTGTCATCCGTTCTGTATCGAACCAGGGATCTTCGCCCCCCTGTAGTACAAAGGTACGGAAGCCCAGTGCATAGCCATTTTCACAGCAGGAAAGGATCTCATCTTCTGTCAGCCGATAGCGTGCAAGATTTGCATTACTCTTTCGGATACCGCAGTAATAACAATCGTTTTTGCAGTAATTGGTGAACTCGATCAATCCGCGGATATAGACTTTGTTTCCGTAATGGGTATGACGGATTACCCTTGCACGTTCAAAAACCTTCTGTGCAAATACCTCTGTCCTGCCCTCCAGTAACGCTATCCATTCTTCCTTGGAAAGTCGATGTTCCCGCTCCAGCTTTTCCAGCAATCTTTCCATCTGATCTCCTCCTTATATTCAGTATAGCAGATTTTTCTGCAAAGTCAATAATAATCATTATTATTTAGGAATTATTTTATGCTTTCTTTTTTGTTGATATAGTTGAAAATTATCTTGATTGGGGTTTCGTGTTGTAATCCTACACAGTTTTTAAGTTCTAAAAAGCTAAAATGTGTTTTTGTTGAGGGTATATCACCCCAGCCACTCCAAATTGTAAATTTTATTCTTGGAGTGAGACAAACGAGCAAAGATATGCTATAATTCAGGTGTGATTTGGAATATTCGATAGTTTTTGCACAGATATAAGAATAAACTGGACAATTAGAACTATTCTTATTTAGAAATGAATTAAAAAGTTAGACAAACTTGAATTTGGAGGTGAGTTTCTATGCAGGGTATAATTGCAAAGTTAACAGCAAAAGATGACAAATATGCTTGTGCCATTGCTGATAAAATCATTTCCGAAAGTCAAGATACCGATGAATGGTATGAATACTTTGATGCCTTTGCGTCATTGCTGAACCATCCAAAGTCGTTGGTAAGGAACCGAGTGTTGTATATTCTTGCCGCAAATGCACAGTGGGATGATGAAAATCGTTTCGATGCAATTCTCGAAGATTATCTGGCTCATATTACGGATGAAAAACCGATTACTGCCAGACAATGCATTAAGGCTCTTGCGC
>CALASU010000029.1 GCA_937888765.1 uncultured Clostridia bacterium
CCCGAAGCACATGATGGCATTGCCCACACCGAACATACACAGGACCCCCCCCGCATCCGCCGCAAAAAAGCCGGACATATACGGCAGCGTGCAAAGTCCGATATTATACCCCGCCGAGTTGATGATATAAAATGCTTTCTGTTCGGGCGGCTTGCGTCTTGTCAGCACCAACACTACCCCAATAACCACAAAATGCACCACAAAGCCCAATGCAATCGCCACAAGGTAGCTGCTATTCAATTCCAAAGAACGGAAATTATTCACAATCGCCATTGGCAGTGTAATCTTCAGCACCAGTTTACTCAGCACCCCGCTGTCATTCAAAGAAAACAGCCCGATGCGTTTCAATGTAAAGCCCATAGCAATCATAAACAGAAAGCCAAGAGCTTTTATCAGTATCGTTTCCATAATACATTCCTTTCTAATACAAAAAAAGACCTTACAAAGTAAGGTCTTTTAAAAGTCATTCTGTAAAAATTACAGTTTTGCTTTTGCTGTTTCAACCAGTGTTGTGAAAGCAGCGGGATCGGATACAGCCAGTTCAGCCAGCATTTTTCTGTTGATGTTTACATCAGCCAGTTTCAGACCATGGATCAGTTTGCTGTAAGAGATGTTGTTCAGTCTAGCTGCTGCGTTGATTCTTGTGATCCACAGGCTTCTGTATTCTCTCTTTGTCTGTTTTCTGCCAGCGAATGCAAATGCCATTGCTTTCATTACAGACTGTTTCGCTACTCTGTACTGTTTGCTTCTTGCACCACGGTAACCTCTAGCCAGTTTCAGTACTTTTTTATGTCTTTTTCTAGCGTTCAGCGCGCCTTTTACTCTTGCCATTGTAAAGTCCTCCTATAAATAAAATATCACTCGAAAAAAAATAGTTTCCTAAGACAGAATTATGCGTAAGGCATCAGTGTCTTTTTGATTGTTTTTACAACTGTTTTGTCAACTGTTGTTGCATGTCTCAGGTTTCTTTTTCTCTTTCTGGATTTTTTACCCAGGATGTGCTGTGTATTGGATTTCTGTCTTTTCAGTTTACCTGTACCTGTAATTTTGAATCTTTTTGCTGCTGCTTTTTTTGTTTTCAACTTAGGCATTGTTTTGTCCTCCTAAAAATGTTTTGTTAGTTTTCTTCCGTTTATTCTGCGAATCAGTTCTTGGGGGCAAGGAACATAACCAGGCTCTTGCCTTCCATTTTAGCGGGTTTGTCGATCACGCCGAATTCTTCTGTAGCTTTTGCAAAATCTTCCATGATCTGCATACCTACTTTGGAATGACCGATTTCACGACCTCTGAAACGAATGCTGATTTTTACCTTGTCGCCATCTTTCAAGAATTCGTTTGCTTTTTTGACTTTTACCTGAACGTCGTGTGTGTCAATGCTGGGGGACAGACGCAGTTCTTTTACGTCTACAGTTTTCTGTTTCTTTCTGGCTTCTTTTTCTTTCTTAGCCTGATCGAATTTGTACTTACCATAGTCCATAATACGACATACGGGTGGTTTCGCTGTAGGAGCGATCTTCACCAAATCCAGCTTTCTTTCATCAGCGATCTTCTGCGCTTCTCTGGAAGAAACGATACCCAGCTGTTCGCCGTTTTCGTCGATCAATCTGATTTCTTTGTCCCTAATCTGTTCGTTAATCATCAATTCAGTAATTGTCAAGCACCTCCCAAATAAACTGTGTCCACAAGGGCTTTCTTTGATTTTCTCTGAAACCAAAGAAAGCGTCGGAAGAAATCCGCCGCACACAGAAAAACAGAGCTTGCCCCTGTTTCGATACCTGTATTAACCCTATTTGCCCATGCCATAAGGTGAGAAGCGGAACTTCTTCTTTGTTTACTGCGATAGTATACCACTTGTGTATACAGTTTGTCAATACCTTTTTCCCTGTTTTTTTAAAAAAGAATCTCGCTTGGCGAGATTCTCCGCCTGCGGCGGTGTCGCTTGCGGCAAACTACCTTGCCGCCGCAGTGCGATCCCACAACTCTATAAGAAATGAAATTGCTTATAGGGTTAAAAGCAGGCGAGATTGCTCCCGCCCGCTGTTATACAATGTTTAAAGCACAGAATCAATCCAGAGTTTTTGTTGCGATTTCTTCTTTGATTCTTGCCATGAAATCTGCCAGTGTTACCTGACCTTCTTCGCCGTTCTTTCTGGAACGCAGGGAAACCATGTTAGCTTCCTGATCTTTTTCACCCACAACGATGATGTAAGGTGTTCTTTCATTTCTTGCTTCTCTGATCTTGTAACCGATCTTTTCTGCTCTGTGGTCTGTTTCTACGCGGATACCTTCTGCATCCAGAGCCGCTGCCACGCTGTTTGCGTAATCTGCGAATTTTTCGGAGATAGGCAGAACCTTAACCTGTACAGGAGACAGCCATACGGGGAATGCACCTGCAAAGTGTTCGATCAGGATACCGATGAATCTTTCGATAGAACCGAAGCATACACGGTGGATCATTACGGGACGTTTTTTGCTGCCGTCGGGAGCTGTGTATTCCAGTTCAAATCTTTCGGGCATCTGCATATCCAGCTGGATTGTACCACACTGCCATGTTCTGCCGATGGAGTCTTCCAGATGGAAGTCGATCTTAGGACCATAGAATGCGCCGTCGCCTTCGTTTACAACGTATTTGATACCGTTTTCATCCAGAGCATTGCGCAGACCGTTTGTAGCGATTTCCCAAGCTTCGTCGGAACCCATACTGTCTTCGGGTCTTGTGGACAGTTCGATATGGTATTTGAAACCAAACAGGCTGTAAACGCCGTCGATCAGTCTGATTACGCCGGAGATTTCGTCTTTGATCTGTTCTTCTGTCATAAAGATATGCGCGTCATCCTGGTTGAAGCATCTTACACGCATCAGACCGTGCAGAGCACCGCTCTTTTCGTGTCTGTGAACCAGACCGATTTCAGCCACACGCATAGGCAGATCTCTGTAGGAGTGCATATCCTGTTTGTAAACCAGCATACCGCCGGGGCAGTTCATGGGTTTTACAGCGTAATCTTCTTCATCGATAATAGTTGTGTACATATTATCTTTGTAGTGATCCCAGTGACCGGATCTGTACCACAGTTCTCTGTTCAGAATGATGGGTGTAGAGATTTCTACATAACCGTCTTCTTTGTGGATCTGTCTCCAGTATTCCAGCAGTGTGTTTTTCAGAACCATACCTTTAGGCAGGAAGAAGGGGAAACCAGGACCTTCATCCAGCAGAGCGAACAGTTTCAGTTCTTTGCCCAGTTTTCTGTGGTCACGTTTCTTTGCTTCTTCGATCATATATGCGTGGCCCTTGTGGAAAGGGTTATATTCAGTTATGATGCCAAGAGTTTTCATTTTTCATCATCCTTTCGGTGGTAAAAACTGGAAAAATCAAACGCTGTTTTCAGCAGGTATTTTCTCATTTCTCCTCGCTTTTCAGTATAGCACAAAAAATATGAATTTTCTTAAAAATCATCTAGAAAAATTTTAATTTTAGGACTATACTTGTGGTAACATGGGTGAAAAATTGAAATGTTGTTTTTTACCTGTGAAAACGGAGGTTCAATAAGCAATACGGGGGCAGAAGTCCTTTGACATAGTAAGAAGGTTGATGAAGTGGAAAGGTTTGTAGAAAATCCTGATTTTCTGCAGGATATTTTTCTGGAAGAAAGCTGGAAGAATATCGATAAGATCGATGGATTTATTGAATCCAAAGCGAATCTGGAAGAATTTGAAGTAAGTGAAGAAGAAGTAAATAGTCTGTATCGTACCATGCATAGCATCAAGGGGTCCGCAGCGATGATGGGGTATCCTGCGATTTCTGAAACAGCCCATGC
>CALASU010000030.1 GCA_937888765.1 uncultured Clostridia bacterium
CTGTCTCTGGAAAAAGTGGAACTGCTGCTGGAACAGCCCAGCGGAGAAGAGGATAAGGAAGTTCGCGACAAAGCCATGCTGGAACTTTTGTATGCGACAGGGATCCGTGTGACAGAACTGATTTCCCTGAAGGTGGAAGATATCAATCTGCCGCTGGAATATATCCGCTGCGGCAGTGATGCCAAAAGCCGTATCATTCCTATTGGCGCACAGGCAAAATTTTCCCTCCGCAGATATCTGGAAAAGGTTCGTGAACATATGATCCTTCGTCCCGATGAAGAAACATTGTTTGTAAACTGCAATGGGAAACCCATGACCAGACAGGGCTTCTGGAAGATCATCAAGGGATATGCAAAAAAAGCGGGCATTGATGAGGATATTACACCGCATATGCTGCGCCATTCTTTTGCAGCGCATCTGATCGACAATGGTGCAGACTTGCGCTCTGTGCAGGAAATGCTCGGTCATTCTGATATTTCTACAACGCAGATGTATGCCAGAATGAAGGATCAGAAGCTGAAAAGTGTGTATGCAAAGACACATCCCAGAGCATAACAGGAAAACAGAGTATATTAAGAAAATAAGCCGTCTTCGATTTTTCGGAGAGGGCTTTTATCATTCTACGCAGCGTTTGTTGAAAAGGCTGTTTTGATAAGCTATGATAAAAGGGAAAGGAGGGAAGATGTATGGATCAGAAAAAGACAGGAGAACTGCTGAGCCGTCTTCGAAAAGAGCGGGGACTGACACAGAGAGAGGTGGCGGAACATCTGCAGATCAGCGACAGAACTGTATCAAAGTGGGAAAGAGGTGCAGGGCTTCCCGATATTTCTTTATTACAGGAAATTTCAAGGATTTATGGTGTGGAAATAGAAGCGGTATTAAAAGGAAATCTAGAGGAAAAAGGAGTGGAAACAGGCAATATGAAACGAATGACATTTGTACGCTGTTCCCATTGCGGGAATATATTCTGGAGCACAGGCGGCGGGGAAATTTCCTGCTGCGGCAGAAAACTGGAAGCGATGAAAGCACAGCAGATGGATGAAGCGCATGATTTTACAGTGGAAGAACTGGACGGGGAGTATTATATCACGTTTTCCCATGAAATGAAAAAAGAGCATTCTATTGTGTTTGCAGCACTGGTTTCCTGGGATCGGATTACGGTGGTGCGGCTCTATCCCGAACAGGCAGGAGAAGTTCGACTGCCAAGACAGCGCAGAGGAACGGTTTATCTTTGCTGCAGTGAACACGGATTGTTTTCTAAGAAGGTATAATAAAGTATCAAAAGCAGGTATAGGAAAAACCAATACCTGCTTTTATTATTCAAAGGATGTGTATTATTTTTTAGCAGAAATGAAGTTTCTGCAATTGGGGGTCAAGGGGAATCATTCCCCTTGCAGGGAGTTTGAGGGACGGAGTCCCTCAAGACTTTCTTTTGTCAGATATTGTTTTCCCATTAAATCATCATATGTCAGAAGCTCATGTAGTTTGATGTAAGCCTCTCTTATTTGGGTGTCCTCTGTTTCGGCATACAGGTTATAATAGGGACTGATGACGGGACAGAGTTCAAACAGTTCCAGCAGGAAGTTTGTGCGTGTGCTCTCGGGTGCGGCAATATAATCGCACAGCAGGGGAGAAAGCATGAAAGGAGAAACGGGGGTTTCTTCTGCACGGTATTCTCTGCCTGTGTCATAGTTGGCAAAAATCACATAAGGTGTGGAGAACATATCATATTTTTCTTCTGTTGACCATTCTGCCGCTTTGATAGAGGAGATATTGCCCGTTGTGGTATAAGGCTCGAAATCGCCTCCCAGTGTAGGCAGATGGTCGCCGTACCAGAGAACGACAGTCGGTTTTTCTCTCTGCATCACATAATCATACAGTCTGCCAAGCTCTGCATCGGAATCGGCAGTACCCTTGCAGTAATTGTGCAGTACGTTCAGATTCCGTTCTGTCAGCACATTGGAAGTGACTTTGATATCCCAGTCAAAAGGCTCATATTTATCAATATATAAACCATGGTTTTCCATAGTGATCGCCATGATATATACCCCTGTTTCATGTGGCTGTTCCAGATGATACATGATTTCTTCCGTAATGGTTTCATCCTTGATATAAGGGCCGCTGTTCCAGTGGTGTTCCGCGTGCAGATCATATTCGCCAAGGAAATCATCAAAGCCAAGCAGAGAATACGCACGGTTTCTTTCATAAAATTCTTTCTGATAGGTATGGATACCGATGGTATCATAGCCCTGATTTTTGAAATGGCGGGCGTAGGAAAAGATCTCATCGTGCACATACTGCTGATAGGGTACATTGCCTGAGGGAAGCATATTGGTTGTCATGCCTGTCAGAATTTCAAATTCGGGGCGAACCGTACCGCCGCCAAAGGTACAGGACACCATGCTGCCGCTGGGGTGGTTTTCTGCGATGCGTCTGTAGTTTTTCAGCGGATCATCGGAGAAAGATACGTTTTTCAGCTTCAGAGGGTCCCAGAAAGACTCGGACAGGATTACAATGATATCGGGATTCTGAAAGTCCTCGGAAACAGTAGTTTCGGGAACATACTGCGCAAATGCATTTTCCATATACTGCTGGTTATAATTTTCCGGTGCAGACATGCGCATGGAGCCGCAGTTTACGGCAAATCCTGTCAGAAACCCATTTTTTGCATAATGCTCTGTCTGATTTACGGGTTCTTTGGGAGAAACGCCGAAAGTGGTTTCGTAGCAGGTGCGGAAACCGGGGTGTACCAGAAAGACGGCAAGCATGGTTAATAATACAGGACAGCCGATAATGCGTTTTTTCCATGCAACAGGCAGTTCTGGCTGTAAGATAAACAGGAACGCCCAATACAGAATGGTAATCAGTACCATAGCCACGACTTCCCAGCCGATATCCAGTGCAGTCAGAAAGGTTGCAAAGCTGTCTGCGTTCTTGGCAAGCAGTAAATCCCAAGGTACAAAATGCTCTTTCAGTACGCTGTTTTTGAAATAATCAATCAGCGGAAGTATCGTCAGTATCAGTGCTGAGGCCCCTGCCGCTGCGGGAATCCGCCGAAACAGACAGGAAAATGCACCGCACAATAAATAAGAAAGAAATACACCAAGTAAAAATGCACCTGTATTCTGAAACAGCAGAGCCGCAAATTGAATAATAGAGGCGTAGGAGATATAATTTGCCGCCACTGCAAGATACAGGGGAAAGATCGCTATGATTGCCCAGTAGAGGGCAAGGGTTTTCTGATTCTGCTGAAAAAAGGTATTTGCCTTTTCTCTCAGTTTCTGTATTTTTATGTGGATATTTTTCATATTATAAAACTCCAATCATATTTTTATAACACTTTATTTTAACATTTTCTGAATATTTTTTCAAGAAATCGACAGAGATTCAGCGGGGGTTGCGTAGAATTTAGGCTTTTGATAGAATAAAACCGAGGTGAAGCACATGAACGAAACAATCGGTTTATATATTCATATCCCTTTTTGCAGACAGAAATGTCTGTATTGTGATTTTCCGTCCTATGCGGGAAAAGAGAGAATGCAGGAGGCATATGTCGATGCTCTGGAAGCGGAGATCCGTAAGCAGGGGGAAGCATATAAAGGAAAAAAAGTAAGCTCTGTTTTCTTTGGCGGAGGCACACCGACGGCTCTGCCGATTCCTTTGCTGCAGAAGCTGATGCGTACAGTCTGGGAAAGCTGGCAGATTGCAGAGGATGCGGAGATCACAACGGAAGCCAATCCGGGTACACTGGATATGGAGATGGTAAAGGCACTGAAAAAAATGGGCTTCAATCGCCTGAGTATGGGTGTACAGGCATGGCAGAACAGGCTTTTGAAGGAGCTGGGGCGTATCCATACGATAGAGCAGTTTCAGGAAAATTTTAAAGTGGTGCGGGAAGCGGGCTTTGAAAATGTAAATGTGGATCTGATGTTTGCCCTGCCAAATCAGTCTATGGCGGACTGGCAGGAAACTGTGCGAAACATAACTGCGATGCAGCCGGAGCATATTTCGGCATACAGTCTGATTATAGAAGAAGGCACACCGTTTTTTGAACGATATGAAAAAGGTCTGTTAGAACCTGCGGCGGAAGATCTGGACAGGGAGATGTATCACTGGGCGATAGGCTATTTAAAGGAAGCGGGCTATCAACAGTACGAGATTTCCAATTTTGCAAAAGCGGGGAAACAGAGCAGGCACAACCGCATATACTGGCAGGCAGAGGAATATCTTGGTATGGGTCTGGGCGCACATTCTTATATGG
>CALASU010000031.1 GCA_937888765.1 uncultured Clostridia bacterium
TTTATGTATGGTCTTGTCTGCAGATCTTTCATATCCGTGCCATGTGCCGTAGCCAGAAGACGTACTCCCGCATTCAGCACTTCTTCTGCCGCCTGTACATCCTCAGCCCGTCCCAGTTCATCTACAGCAATCACATCGGGCGACATACTTCTCAGCAAAAGTGTCATGCCCAAAGCCTTTGGACAGCCTTCCAGCACATCCGTACACGCACCAATCTCCATCTGCGGCACACCCTCTCTGAGCGGTGCAAGCTCTCCCCGCTCATCCACAACGCCGACGGTTGTTCCCCGTTCGCTCAGTATGCGTATCAGATCCCGCAGAAGCGTTGTTTTTCCACATCCCGGCGGCGATACGATCAGCGTATGACAAAGCCTGTCTTTTTCCTGTAAATACGGCAAAACCCCCTCTGCCAGCCCTCTCCGCTCTCCCGCTATCCGAATATTCAGAGCATTGATCTGCCGCAGGGTCTTGATTGCGCCCTGCTCCAGTACCACCTTTCCGCAAAAGCCTACCCGATGCCCGCCTTCTATGGTTAAAAACCCCTGCCGCAGTTCTTCCTCAAAGGCATATAAGGAATAGGCACTCAGAAGCGAAATACTTTCCCGCAGATCAGAAGCCACTAGAATCATTCCCTCTGCCGCTTTCTGTGTCAATGTGCCATCCTGACGCAGAAAATAACTGCCGCTTTCTTTTTTGATCTGCAAAGGTCTGCCGCATCTGAGCCGAATTTCCTGCGTATGTAAAAATAAAACAGTTTTTTCTGTTTCTCTGATTCTTTTCGGCAATACCCGCCGAATCACTTCCCATTTTTCCTTCATCGCTCGTCCACCTCTCTTTTTTTATACTATGCCGGAAGCAGATGCAGATGTCCGATTTCTGTTTTTTTCGGAAACAAATTTCGATATTTTTTTACAAAGCACTTTTCTTTTTGTCACATTTTGTGATAATATGTTTTTGTCATACTTTCTGCATGATTATAATTTCATAGTAATACAAAAAAGGAGTTCTCTCATGTTTACCATTCTTATCTTCCAATTTGAGGAAGCCATCAAACAAGAGCTGAAAGAAATCTGCTCGGGCATCGGTTACATCCGCATTTTAGAAGGCTGCATGGCAGATGAGCTTAACAGACTCATCCAAGAGCATCGCATTGATTGCTTCTTTTTTTGCCTTGACTCACATTTTGACGAAATTACCCACAGCATTTCAGTCTTAAGAGAAAACACAAAGCATCATTACACGCCGCTGTTTCTGTTTTCTTCGAAGATCGAACGCCTTGTCAGTGCCTTTACCCACTGGAAAACCTGCGAATTCTTTCTGCTGCCTATATCCGAAGAAAGGCGCACGGTTTTATTTCATCTGCTGCGGCATTATGATACCATGCATCAGAAAATGTACCCCGATGCGCCCACTCATTTTCGATTCAATACAGGAAAAAGCATCTATAATATTCCTTATGCTGAGATTCTTTTCGTAGAATCAGCCATGAAAAAATCAGTGGTACATACCAGAAGCGGTATGATCTCCCTTCCCGCACCGCTGTATCGTGTACGAAAATTACTGCCTGAAACAGCATTTATACAAACGCACCGTTCCTTTATCGTCAATCTGAAAAACGTCTGTTTTATGGATAAAACAAAAGAACCATGGGTCATTTCCTTTCCGCAGTACGATAAATCTGCCTTTGTCAGCCGCAGCTACCGCAAGGAGGTTCTCGAAACGGTTTTCTCTGATACTGAAGGGATATCCGATTGACTTTCCCTTCTTCGCCCTCTACAATAAAAGCAGGAAACAAAGAACAGAAGAGGAGGAATCCCAATGAAAGAACTGACACTTGCCGCTTTCGGAGACAGTCTGACATATGGCTACGGTGTGCTGTCACATGTGGCCTTTCCCGCCCGCCTTGCGGCAGAACTGCCCGAAAAACGATCTGATATCAAATGGCATATCTACAACCGCGGGATCAACGGCGAAACCACAAGAGATGCTTTACGCAGACTGGACAGAGATATTTTACAGCTGAAACCGCATATAACAACCATACTGCTCGGCTCCAACGACAGTGCCTTAAACGACGGGCAGTATCGCACCCCTTGGGAGTATGAGCAGAATATGATACGGATGCTGGAGCAGATCAAAGCAAACAGACACGCAGATCCCGATTTCAACAACGGCTGCTGTCTGCCGCTTCTGATCACACCGCCTCCTGTTGTGGATACAGACTTCTACCCCTTTACCACAACAGACCGCATCGAAAACTATCGTGATATTGTGCTGAAGCTGGCAGATGCCTATGACTGCCCTGTGCTGGATCTGTTTGCCGTTTTCATGGAAATCAAGGAAAAAGACGGCTTCGATGCATACGATGCCCTGTTCCAGTTCGACGGTGTACACCTGAGCAATGCGGCATATGATATCTTCTATCGTCTGCTGGAAGCAAAGATTCTGGAACTGACAGAGAAATTTTAAGCAAAATAAAAAAATCATGGATTTCTCCATGATTTTTTTATTGCTTTTATTTCGTTGTTCCCTGACCACAAAGGTCTACTGTTACATACAATTCCTTCATTCTGGAATCGACCCCAACGCCAATCTCCTGCATAGAGCTGTCTGTCAGACCATTGATACGCACTGCTGTACGTACCCATTCCTGATAGATGTTCACAACATCGCCTCGCTGCTTTGCGATGATTTCCGAAGCAGTAAGGAATGTTTTCCCTCTTTCCATAATACGGGCAAAGGGTGTTTTGCCGTTCAGATCATTATAGGCAAAATACTGATTTTTCGCCATATCCTCGGAATGCTTTCTTGCCACATCTGCCAGTTTCTTGTCAGCTGTCAGAAGCGGCTGTCCTGCTTCCAGTCTGCGTACCTGAATCAGATCCAGAAGCTCTGCTTCCATAGCCCCTTTCAGCGTATATTCCAATGTGCTGACAGGGTTCTTTTCTGCCACAAATTCCTTTGCCTGCAGCCAGATACCGCAAAGCTGTCCTTCATAATCCAGAGGGAATCTGATTTCTGCCGTATCATGCTTAATCACACCGCTGTGATCGGCACTGCTGATATAGCTCAGATTTTCAATATCCGCAGAAATGCCTTTGCCGTTCAGTCCCTGATACACATAATCCGTACCGGGTACAAATATCTCTGCAACACATTCTTCATCAATGGTAGCAAAGAAATAATCTATATATTCATTGATATAGACATATCGTTCCAGACCATATACCGTTTTATCAATACGATCAGGCTCGCCCCAGACAGCCTTCAGCTGTTTCACTGTCATACCCAGAGAAAGCTCTTTCCCGCCTACTGTTACCATTTCCTTTACCATGATGGTCGCTGTAGGCTCACTTGTCTGTGTTTCTTGCTTCGGCTGTTCAGGTTCTGCCGCTTCCTGTTCAGGTGTTTCAGGCTGTTCGGGTTCTGTCACTTCCTGCTTGGGTACTTCGGGCTGTTCGGGTTCTGTCACTTCCTGCTCGAGTACTTCAGGCTGTTCGGGTTCTGTCACTTCCTGCTCGGGTACTTCGGGCTGTTCGCTCACTTCCGGAGCAGGTGCTTCGGGTTCTGTCACTTCAGGCATTTCCGGCTCGGGTTTTACAGGCTTTGTGGTTTCAATCACATACTTATATGCCTGCGTAAATGCTACCGCCGCCTCCTGTACCGTCATCTGATGATGGGGACGGAACGTATTATTTTCATAGCCTCTCAGGATTTTTGCACCATACAGCTCGGAAATATACTGTTTTGAAGTGTCATATAATCTCTTTGTGTCTTTAAACGGAATCTCTTTTGCTTTCTGGCTCAGATCCACACCACACACTTCCAGTGTGCGTACCAGTATAATCGCCATCTGCTCTCTGGTCAGTGTGCGGTCGGGTGCAAATACCCCTTTTTCCACGCCGCTGATGATACCCGCTTCATAAACAGCCAGCACAGCAGGGTCACTGCAGTCTTTGAAGGGGCTTTTTTGGGTTGCCCGTCTTTCTTCCCCCGTTGCCGCTTCCAGAAACCGCAGAATCAGTTCACAAAACTCTGCCCGCTTCATAGGAGATTTTATTTTCTGCATATCCTCAGCAGTCAGAAGCCCCTCTGCATACGCATATTCCAAAGAGGGCTTTGCCCATACAGCCGCATT
>CALASU010000032.1 GCA_937888765.1 uncultured Clostridia bacterium
AAAGTGTCCATGCAATGATTTTTCTGGAAAAGAGATCCATAATGCAATTAAGGTACACGAAGCCATCCTGAGTCCAGATATAGGTGATATCGGTACACCAAACTGCGTTAGGACGTTCAGGATTAAATTGTTCATCGAGGATGTTATGCAGTTCGTTGCTGAAATCAGAATCTCTGGTAGTGGCAATCCAAGGTTTAACCCATTGCGCTTTGATACCCATTTCATGCATATATTTACCAACGGTGCGTTCGGAGATGATTTCGCCAGATTTACGAAGTTCTTTGGCTATTTTAGGAGCACCATAATTCTGTTTTGAATCGTTATAAACCTTCCAGATCTCCTGTTTGACAGCTTCTTTACGCTGGCGAGAAACAGAAACTTTTCGATTAAGAAAAGCGCGATATCCAGAACGAGACACGCCTAAAAATTTCAGCATTCCAGAAGTAGAGACGCGGCGTTTTGTTGCATGAGCAGCCTCTACTTTGGCAGAAACTTCCGTGTAGATAGCTTCTGTTAACTTTTTCCCAGAATGCTGATAGCTTTTTTTAATACATCGAGAGCGTCCTGAGCATCGCGAAGTTCGCGTTTGAGACGGGCAATTTCTTTTGCTTCGTCAGATTCGTAGTTACCCGATCCTCTGACGGGAATGTCGCCATTGTTATCTCTGAACTGAGCTTCCCATTTGCCTAAAGTGCTAACGCCGATACCGAGGTTTTTGGCGCATTCAACTTGTGTAAGGTCTGGATGTTCTTTGCGATAATTAACGGCATCCAGTTTGAATTGTTTGGAATGTTGAGATTGTTTACGTGACATAATGAGTTCCTCCTCTTGATAGTATTATACATTATTTTGAGGGAATCTCTCATTTTATTTTGTACTATATTCATTCTAGCACCACACATACGGATAGCGTGGCAGAGTATGATGCTTATGAAGAAATTACAGAAGAAGAAAAAGAAATCATTTTTCAGCATATCTGGAATAGGGCACTATTGCAGGATGCGCTTGGAGAAAAATAAGAAAAACAGCGGTTTGTTCCATTTTTGGAGCGAACCGCTGTTTTTTATGTATCAGTTCGCAATTTTCAGGAATTTGTGAAGGGGGAAAAGAGGATATACTTTTTATACAGGGAAATGCTGCCTTAGTGCAAATATAGTTTTGGAAAGTTCAGAAAAAACAGTATGCTTACCAAAATTTGCGTAACAGTATGCTGTAGTATTATGACATCAAGAAATAAGGGGGTGCCGTATATGAGTTGGCAGAAATATATCAAGATCAACCGTGCAGAGGAAGTAAGGAAAGAGGGTTTCCGAAAAGGCGATCATATCGTTGTGCAGGAAAAAATTGACGGTGCGAATTTTTCTATTCGATATGATGCACAGACAGACGGCATCGTGGCGTATGGCAGAAATACAAAGCTGAAAGAAAAAAATGATCTGAGAGGTGCATGGAACTGGGCACAGACGCTGGAGAAAGAGCAGATCAAAGCGGTACTGGGAAATACATATGCATTATTTGTAGAATGGCTGGTGCCGCACAGCATCAAATATCCCGAGGAACAGTATCAGAAAGCATTTTTCTTTGATATCTATGATATGGAAGAAGAAAAGTATCTGCATCAGCATCAGGTAAAAGCCATTGTGGAATAGCTGGGACTGCAGTATGTGCCTGTATTTTTTGAGGGCGCATTTGAAAGCTGGGAACAGATCAACGCATTTGTCGGGCAGACAGCTCTGGGCGAAGGTGTCGTAGTAAAAAATATGGACAGACTGAACGACCATAAAAATAAACGACCTTTCTACACAAAAGTAGTTGCGGCACAGTTTGATGAAAAAAGACCCAAGCATAAACTGAGCAAAGAAGAGATACAGAAAAGACAGCGGAAAAGAGCGGCTGAAATGCGGAAAAAACAGGAGAAAAGAGAACTGGTGGAATCTGTTGTGACAGAAGCAAGAATCTGAAGCTGCTGCACAAAATGGTAGATGAAGCCATCCTGCCTGAAAACTGGAATCAGGAAGATCTGCCTGTGATCAGAAAGCATATCGGCAGTGCCATATACTATGACTGCCTGAAAGAAGAACCGGAAATCATGGAGCAGGTGGGGAAGGAGTTTGGCGGCATCGCCCACAGCATTGCAAATGAGATCATGGTGAAGCTGCTGAAAGAAAGAGTGTGAAGCATATATAGGAAAGCGGAAGCATTTTCCGCTTTCTCTGTAAAAAAAGAACAGAACTGCAGATCTCAGGGGGAAAAGAGGTCTGCACTTTTTTGCAATTCAGGGCGGAATTTTGTACATTTGGGGCGGACGATTGGGGATTTTTTAAATAATATGGTATAATAACTATTGTAAGGGATTTTACTTTGGAAGGAGGAAGAGGGGTCCGATCAAAATAAAAAAATAAATAAAATACATTAAGGAGGAATGAATATGAGAAACGGAAAAAGAAAATTTTTAGCCTTGTTAATGAGTTTTACAATGCTGTTCAGTTTCACCGTGTATGCAGAAGATGCATTCGCAAATGATGGCGAAAGCTGGTCTGTATACTGGTATCTGTGCGGCAGTGATCTGGAAACAAACCATGGCTGTGCAACAAACGACCTGTCTGAAATGATGGAAGTACAGCTTCCCGAAAATGTAAACATCATCATCCAGACAGGCGGTGCAATGGAATGGCAGAATGATCTGATGGATGCGGAAAAATCCCAGAGATGGCTGTATAACAGCGAAGGGCTGACATTACTGGAAGAAAGTGATGCAGTGAACATGGGCGAAGCACAGACACTGTATGAATTCCTGGAGTATGCAAACACAAATTTCCCTGCGGATAAAGTAGCGGTAACATTCTGGAATCATGGCGGCGGCTCTGTAAGCGGTGCGGCATTTGATGAACAGTATGGCAACGATTCTCTGGATCTGCAGGAAATGTATGCAGCATTCGATGCAGTATGGGGTGCGGATGTGGATAACCCTGCTCTGGAACTGATTGGCTTTGATACCTGTCTGATGGCAACCATCGACGTTGCGGCAACTTTCCAGAACTTTGCAAACTATCTGGTAGCATCTGAAGAAACAGAACCCGGCAATGGTTGGCTGTATTCAGGCTGGGTTGGTGCACTGGCAGAAGATCCCTCTATGGATGGGGCTGAACTGGGTGTAGCAATCTGTGATACATATTATGAAGGCTGTGAAGCGGCGGGTACAGAAGCTATGGCAACATTGTCCCTGACAGATCTGACACAGCTGACACCTTTGCTGGATGCATATGAAGCATTCGGGCAGGAAGCGATTGTAAATGTTGCGGAAGACCCTGCTTTTTATGCGGAATTTGCCCGTGCAGCGGTACTGAGTGAAAACTATGGCGGTAACAATGACGAAGAAGGCTACTGCAACATGGTAGACCTTGGTCATCTGGCAAGACAGACAGCGGACTATCTGCCTGCTGCGGCAGATGTTCTGGATGCGCTGAATGACTGTGTGCTGTATCGTGTAAACGGTGATTACCGTGCAGAAGCGACAGGTTTGAGCTGTTACTATTCCTATAACGGTGATGTAGATGAATATGATGGCTATACACAGCTGGGCACAGGTGAAGCACTGAAACAGTTCTATGGCTATGCGCTGACAGGCGAACTGGATGAAGCATATCTGAATGAACTGGATATTGATACAATGGAAACACTGGCAACACTGGAAGATGTGGACTGGGACGGCATGCTGCTGGATCTGGATGAAAACGGCAATTCCGTACTGACACTGGGCCCTGAAGCAAATGATATTCTGGCAAGCATTGGCTTCTCTCTGTATTATTTTATGGAAGATGGTCAGCAGATGCTGCTGGGTACAGATAATGATATCGTAGCAGACTGGGACAATGGTGTATTCACAGATAACTTCCGTGGTGTATGGGGAAGTATTGACGGCAATCTGGTTTATATGGAACTGTCCTGTGAAGGCGAAGACTATAACATCTATGCAGTACCCGTTCTGCTGAACGGCGATCTGTATAACCTGCAGGTTGTATATGATTTCTCTGCAGAAGCATGGGATATTCTGGGGGCAACACCTAACATGGGCGATGCTGATATGGCGGCGAAAGAACTTCGTCTGCTGGAAAAAGGCGATAAGATCACAACACTGTGGAAGCTGAGCGACGGCAGCGATGACTTTGAACTGTATGAAGCAGATGAAATTACGGTAACAGCAAATACTTCCTTCGGCGAAGCAGCGCTGATGGACGGCCAGTATGCACTGGTATTTGAAATGCAGGATACTGTTGGCAATACTGCATATTCTGATGTTGTTACATTTGACTGCACAGATGGTGAAATCATCACAACTGTAAACACAGATGAAGAAGAAGAAACAGAAGATGTGGAATATGGCGATGCAACTGTTCTGGAATTGGTGATCAATAAGTGTGCATATACACTGAACGGCGTAAGATATACAAATGACGTTGCGCCCATTATCAAAGACAGCAGAACGGTTCTGCCCATCAAACTGGTAGCAAGCACACTGGGCGCAGATGTAAGCTGGAATCAGGCGGATCAGGCAGTTACCATTGAAAATGAAGATACAACAATCGTAATCTACATTAACAAAACAACTGCAGAAGTAAACGGCAAAGCGGTAGAACTGGCTGTTCCTGCATTCATTGCAAACGACAGAACATACCTGCCTGTACGTTTTGTATCCGAATATCTGGGTGCGGAAGTACAGTGGGATGATGCGACAAATACGGTAACAATCATTGGCTAAGTAAATAGCGTATCTTTTGGGCGGCTTGCAGAAGCCGCCCTTTTTATGCAGGAAAAAGGGAAAAATGCAGACTTTTGTTGTATTTTTTGGTATACTCTGAATAAGAAAACAGAAATGTTTATAAAAATGCATGGGAGGGAAGAAAATGAAAAAATGTATGAAAAAACTGGGGGCGTTCGTTCTTGCAATGATGCTGACATTAGGGCTTTCTGCCTGTGGTGGCGAAATGGCAGAAATTGAGGTTTCCAAAACACCTGTTGCAATGGGCGAAAAAGCGGAATGGTCTGTATACTGGTATCTGTGCGGCAGTGATCTGGAAAGCAATTATGGCTGTGCAACAGAGGATCTGCAGGAAATGCTGCAGGTACAGCTGCCCGAAAATGTGAATGTGGTCATCCAGACAGGCGGATCGGCTTTCTGGCAGAATGATCTGATGGATGCGGATAAAATACAGCGATGGCTGTATAACAGTGACGGACTTTTCCTGCTGGAAGAAGAACGTACGGCAAATATGGGTGATGCAAAGACGTTAGCAAAGTTTCTTGATTTTGCCAGTACAAATTTCCCTGCCGAAAAGGTTGCTGTGACTTTCTGGAATCATGGCGGCGGCTCTGTAACGGGGGCGGCGTTCGATGAACAGTATCGTTTCGATTCTCTGAATCTGGAAGAAATGTATGAGGCGTTCAACTATGTATGGGAAGCAGATGTCGATGCGCCTGCACTGGAACTGGTAGGCTTTGATACCTGTCTGATGGCAACGATTGATGTGGCATCTGTATTCCAGAATTTTGCGAAATATCTGGTGGCTTCTGAGGAAACAGAACCCGGTAACGGCTGGCTGTATTCCGGATGGCTGGATACACTGGCAGATGATCCCTCTATGAATGGGGAAGAACTGGGGATTGCGATTTGCGATACCTATTATGCAGGCTGTCAGGCGGTAGGGACGGAAGAGCAGACAACCCTTTCTGTAACAGATCTGACAAAGCTGACACCTCTTCTGGATGCTTATGAAAACTTTGGTGAGGAGGCCTTTATGGTGGCAGCAGAAGACCCCGGCTTCTTTGCACAGCTTGGGCGTGCGGCAGCGATGAGCGAAAATTATGGCGGCAATACCCGTGAACAGGGGTATTCCAACATGGTAGACCTTGGTCATCTGGCAAGACAGACCGCATGGATGCTCCCTTCTGCAAATGCGGTTTCCGATGCTCTGGAGGATTGTATTGTATATGAAGTAAACGGCAGATACCGTAAGGAAGCGACAGGCTTAAGCTGTTATTATTCCTATGACGGGGATATTGCAAACCTCAATGGTTATATTGATATGGGGACAGGTGTGGCATTTAAGCACCTGTATGCACTGGGACTGACAGGCAGACTGTCTGAGGGCAGTGAAGCCTATCTTTCTTCTCTGGCAATCGAAGAAGAAGAAATCGTAAAACCGCTTACACTGGCAGATATGGCATGGAACAGTATGCCTGTACAGGTAAATGAAGACGGTGCGGCTTATCTGAATCTGGGGGCAGAGGCAAATGATGTGCTGACCCAGATGGGCTTCTCTTTATTCTATGTGGATGAAGAAGCGGACCTGATGATGCTGTTGGGTACGGATAATGATATTACCTCTGACTGGGAAAATGGTATTTTCTATGATAACTTCCGTGGCGTATGGGGTGCGATTGACGAACATATCGTATATATGGAACTTTCTCATGAAGCAGAAGATTACAACCTGTATGCAGTGCCGATTCTGCTGAACGGCGAGGAATATCATCTGAAGGTCGTATATGATTTCCTGCGGGAAGAATGGTATATTCTGGGTGCGTCCAAAGGTCTGGATGATAACGGCATGGCGGCGAAAGAACTGCGTCTGCTGGAAGAAGGGGATGTTATCACAACCATCTGGCAGGTTGCATCCTTTAGCGGCGAAGAGAATCTGGAAATGTACACAGTGGATGAATTTGAGGTAACAGAAGATACGGTTTTCCATGAAATGGAACTGCCCGACGGCAGCTATTCCATGGTATTTGAAATGTGGGATGCTGTGGGGAATTATGCATATTCCGATGCGGTAACATTTGACTGCAAAGACGGCGAAATCTATACAACTGTTTACGAAGATTATGAATAAAAAAAAGCTCTGATTCTTTGAATCAGAGCATCTTTTTGCAATAAAAGTTGAGTTTCTTTTATATTTGCAAAAGCGAATGCTTTTGCGTATAAGGGGCGGGGAAATTATTTCCCTGCTGGGAGTTTGAGGGCAAAGCCCTCAAAGAAGAATAAACAGAGCATCACTGTCAGCGGCAAGGATTGCATAGCTCAGTTCTTCACGGAGCTTCTGCAGGTGTGCTGTTTCCGCTTCGCTGATTGGTTCGCCGTTTGTCCGCTTTCTGTGCATTTCAGCGGAGCAGCGGAAGAATTCCTCGGGGATCGCACCGTCTTTTACAGCAAGCTGTACCAGTGTATCCTGATAACTGAATTCAAAATAATATCTGCCGCCGCCGGGAGCCAAAGGTCCTGTTTTATCCAGGCTGTAGGCTTTATCCAGACGCAGGGATTCGTGCTCTTTTACACCAAGCACCAGTGTTACTGTGTCGATGATCCCTCTGCCGTTTTCGCCCAGACCGCTGTAAAAGCCGCACTGTCCTTTTTCGGGAATGATTTTCAGGACGTCGTTGAAAATCCATTGCAGCATACGGAACGCAAGGGCAACCCCGCCCGGCATAGCACCGCCGTGATATGCCAGAATTTCCTCATAAGTAAAGGAGCGGGGAGAACTATTTTCCAGAATGGTCAGAAACTTTTTGTCGTCCATTACTGTATTATTCATAGAACAGTGTATTCACATCCAGAGCTTCTTCGATCATGCCGGATTCGAACATGAAGTCTGCTGTGTTCTGGAAGCCTTCTCTGTCTGCTTCTGTCAGTTCTGTGGAGAAGTCATAGTATTCGTACATTTCTTCCACTGCCGCTGTATCCAGTTCCAGAGTTTCTGCTACAATGCCCAGAGCTTCTGCTTCGTTTTCGCTGATAAAGGAAGCGATTTCCTCCTGTGCTTCGCCCAGTTTTGCTACAACTTCGGGGTGTGCATTGTAGAATTCATCTGTAACTGCTACCGCGATGATTGCATCAATCAGACCTTCGCCGTCTGCTACCAGATGATACCCCTGCTGTTTTGCTGTGTAAGCTGTTGCACCTGCTACCAGAGCCACATCAATGCTGCCGCCGTCCAGAGCCGCTTTTGCTTCGGGAATGGACATGTTTACATAGTTTACATCATCCAGTGTCATATCTGCTGTTGCCAGATAGGAAACAAGCAGTTCATGCAGGTTTGTACCTGTAGGGCCTGCAATTGTCTTACCTTTCAGAGCTTCGGGGCTTGTCAGTGCAGTATCCTTTGCATACATACAGAATGCTTTGGGAGAACGGCTGTACATATTCAGTACCTTGATGTCTGCATCATTTGCAGCGGACAGGATTACGGATGTTGCACCAACCGCATACAGTACCTGTACATCGCCGGAAGCCAGTGCCTGTGTCTGATCTGCGCCGGATGTCAGCTCTGCATATTCCACTGCAATGCCCATATCCTCGAATGTGTCAGCGAAGATACCTTTTTCTTTTTCAATGATTGTGGGCACATTCAGAGGGGATGTTACATAAGTAAATACCAGCTTGTCCAGCGCTGTTTCTGCAGAACCGCCGCCGCAGCCTGTCATTGCTGCTGCCGCCATCAGAGCGGCCATAAATAAACCAAAAACTCTTTTTTTCATTTCATTACCTCCTAAAAGTTTTTCATCTCCACAACACCATAGCACTAAGATAGGGAAGAAGCAAGTATAAAACGCCGTACTTAGTGAAGTTGTCGTTATTTCACTGCCAGAGGGCAGGAAAAGGCATTATAAATTGAGTGCAGACAGAATACTGCGTTTGTATTCAATAAACAGGGGAGAGAGCAGATCACGCTCTGTGCTGTGTGTATCAATCAGAAATTCCTGCTTGATCCTGCCGCTTTCGATGACAACGATCTTATGCCCCAGAAGCAGGGCTTCGTCGATGCTGTGCGTGACAAAGAGTATGCTTGCCCCCTGTTCCTGCTGCAGGCGGAGCAGTTCCTTCTGCATCTGCTCACGGGTAAAGTAATCCAGTGCGGCAAAAGGCTCGTCCATCATAATAAAAGAGGGATCATAAGCCAATGCCCTTGCAATGGCAACTCTCTGCTGCATACCGCCCGAAAGCTGATGGGGATACGCTTTTTCAAATCCATGCAGTCCTACGGTGTCAATGATGCTCTGAATGGCTTTTGCGTCCACAGTCTGCTTTTTCAGACCGAATTTCACATTGTCCCACACATTCAGCCACGGCATCAGACGGGATTCCTGAAAGACATACGCAGTTTTGTGTGCGGCATGAAACAGGATTTCGCCGCTGTCGGCATTCTCCAGACCGCCTACAAGGCGTAAGAGTGTGGTTTTGCCGCAGCCGCTTCTGCCCAGAATGACCGTAATGCTCTGTTCGGGAATATCGAGATCAATGCCGTCCAGAACCGTAAGCGTGCGGTCTTCCACAGGGTAGGTTTTATGTATGTTTTTTAATTCGATTCCGTTTTTAGTTCCAGCCATTTTCACCCGCTCCTTTGAATACTTTACGTAACAGAATGCCAAACAGTTTATCAGTTACCAGACCGACTACACCGATAACAAAAATACCGACAATAACCTTATCTGTACGGGACATTTCCTGTGCGAACAGGATCATATGACCGATACCCGAGGAAGCGGCAATCATTTCTGCCCCGATGATGGCACGCCAGCTGTAGCCCATACCGATACGCATACCTACCAGAATATCTGCGGCGGCATACGGCAGAACGATGTGCCGAAAGGCTTCCAGTTTGGAATAGCCGAAGGCTGTACCGACCTCAAGCAGTTTTTTATCACAGCCCGTAAAGCCTTTGACGATGTTCAGATACATGGGGAAGAAGGAGGCCAGAACGATGATGACTGTTTTGGTGGTTTCCCCGATCCCACACCAGAGAATCAGCAGAGGGATCAGGCTCAGCGGGGGGACGTTTCTGAAAAACTGTACCATGGATTCATAATATTTTTCTGCTGACGGCACAAAAATACGGAACATCCCCAGCAGAAATGCCAGTATAAAAGCGATAAAGAAGCCTTTGAACACACGGGCAAAGCTGATGAAAACATCTTCAAAAATTTCGCCCGATGCAAGCATTTTCAGAAAGCTGTCAAATACCTTTTCGGGTGTCGGCAGGATATAGGTGCTGAACAGCTCCAGTCTGCAGACAATAACCCAGACAGCAAATACCAGCAGAATCCCGATAAAGGGAGCAAGGCGGGTAAGTAAGGTTTTTTCCTGCTTTTCTTTTTGTTGTTTCATGGTGCATCACACATCCTTACGCCGTCGCCGTTGTGACAGCCGTTTTTGCAGACCAGTATTTCCAGTAAATCAATTTCGGGCAGAGAAGACTGTGCAAAACAGGCTCTGATTTCCTCTTCATCTGTCAGAGAGTACGTTTTACAGTCCAGTTCTGAGAAGAATCCGGGAGGAATAGGACTTTCTTCCAGAGGGGAAGCAATCAGTCCGCCGCCGAGGAAAGAAAGAAACTGATTCCATGGAATAAAGCGGGTTTCGGGTAAGCCAAGGGCATTACCCATGTCTGCCAGTGACTGACAGGGTGTTGTGATGATCTTTTCTGTCCCCTGCAGGTCTTCCTGTTTGCTCAGTTCCCGCCCGCAGTGGAGCAGGATCGGCTCAATTGCGGGAATCGTTACGGATGCAGAAAGGGGAGTGCCCTGTAAAAGCGTGATGGTTTTTGGGCATCGCATATCAATGACAGTGCTTTTCGCAGTTTCGACTGCAGTTTTATAGTTTTCTTTTACAAAATCCGGCCAATAGGCAGAGGCTTCGATGCGCTGATAGCCATGCTGTTTTAAAAAAGTGTCTAATGCGGCGGCATCATACATACTGCCTGTGACAGGATTGATCCAGATATATTTCATAAAATACATCCTTTCTTTATATATGTTAGTTTGCGCTAACTTTTAAATAGAATACCATATGCAGGGCAGTATTGTCCAGAGTATTTTCTTGGAAAACATAAGAATTTATGGCTTTTTTATGGTGCAAAAAAATTGGAAAGTTTTGCAGAATTTACATTGACGAAAAGGAGAAATATTGTTACACTACTCGTGATTAGTTGTGACTAACAATTAGAATTTTTATCCTGCGGTATGGATAGGACGGAGGGAAAAGAAATGGCTGAATTGATTTTGCTAGGCGTTATTTTTCTGATTGGGATATATTCTGTGAAAAAATATCGTTCCAATATGAAACATGGCTGCTGCGGTTCAGGGGATTTGAAGATCAAGGTTTCTGATAAAAATGCTTCTCATTATCCGTATACAAGTACGCTTGTGATTGCGGGGATGACCTGCAAAAACTGCAGTCAGCGTGTGGAAAATTATCTGAATGAAGAAGGTGATATCTGGGCAACCGTGGATCTGAAACAGAATACGGCTCTGGTACGTATGAAAACGCCGCATACAGCGGAAGAACTGACAAAAATCGTGCAAAAGGCAGGATATGAAGTGACTGCTGTGAAAGCGCAGTAAAAGAAAAAAGACAGACGAAAGAGGGAGAACAGCGGAAGTTCTCCCTTTTTGATTGGGGATTTTGTTAAAAAAAGGCAGATTTTGTTGACGATTTGTGGACAAAAGCCCTATAATAAATGGAAGAATAAAGAAGAAAGAACTGAGTAAAAAGAAAGGATGATAGGATGAAACGGTTTACAGCGGTCCTTTTAGCGGGAATTATGAGCTGTACCGCAGCAACAGCATCTTTTGCGGCACCGGCAGACAATGTGGCTCCATGGGCAAAGGCTTCTTTGGAGTATGCTTATAACGAGGGGCTTCTGACAGCAAAGGAACTGCAGAATAGCAAAGCACCTATGAAACGGGCGGAATTCTGCGCACTGATCCTGCGTTTTCTGGAAACGGCAACGGGAGAGGAAAGAAAAGCGACAAAAAAAAGCCCCTTCAAGGATTGCACCGATCCTGCTGTGCTGGCTGTATATGAAGCGGGCATCATCAGCGGGGTGGAAAAAGGCGTATTTGCGCCTGAGCGTACCTTGACAAGAGAGCAAATGGCAATCATACTGGTGCGGACGCTGGAAGTATGCGGCGTTGACCTGAGTGGGAAGGCAAAGGCGGTTCCATTCAAGGATACCAAAAGATTGTATGATACTTCAAAGCAGTATATTTCTCAACTGTATGGTGCAAATATTTTGAAAGGGTATGAAAACAATACTTTCCGCCCACATCATCAGATGACGGTGCAGGAAGCGGCTGTTGCATTTACACAGGCATATAAATATATGGCGGAGATCAAAAAGCCTGTAAAATCTGAAGCACCCAAATCCGAAGTGCCCCAACAGGAGGT
>CALASU010000033.1 GCA_937888765.1 uncultured Clostridia bacterium
AGGCGTTTTTGCTGGCAAGTTATGTTGTGATCGTGCCGTTTGTATCCTGGCTGATCCTGCGAAAACGTCCGCAGGCAAAGGCGTTTGCGGCAGGGGCACTGGCATTGTGCGGCATTGGACTGATTTCTTTGAACGGAGCATCTGCAATGGCTCTGGGCGATCTGCTTTCGCTGACCTTTGCTTTGCTGTATTCCTTTATGATTGTGGCAACGGGTATCTGTGCAAAGCAGGCAAATCCGTTGGCGATGTCCTTTTATCAGTATCTGACAACAGGAGTGCTTTCGATTATTGCTTCGTTATTGATAGAGGAAATGCCGAAGAGCTTTCCACCTGCGGCAGTGGGAGCAATGGCATATCTTATGATTATCAATACCGTTGGTGCGTATACCCTGCAGAATGTAGCACAGAGGTATACTTCTGATACCCATTCTGCTGTTCTGATTTCTACGGAATCGGTAATCGGTTATCTTTGCGGGGTAGTGCTGTACGGCGATCCCTTTACACCAAGGGTACTGCTTGGCGGGCTGATCGTGTTCTCGGCAGTATTGCTTTCGGTAGTAGATTGGGGAAAACTTTTGAACAGTAAAAAAATAACGGTATAAAAAAGCATCAGAAAAGCCCGTTTTATCCACATTACTGTGGTTAAAACGGGCTTTTTCTATACATTCTGTGGATAAATCAGGAAAATCAGCTGAAGAACTGTTTATGCCATACCAGGAACATAAATATAGTCCAGATCTTTCTGCTGTTATCTGCTTTGCCTTCCTTATGCTCGTCCAGATATTTCATGATTTCTTCTACTTTGAAGAATTCCTGTGCGGCAGGGCTGTGGAAGGCTTCTTTTACGATATTGTAGTATTTATCTTCTTTCAGCCATACACGGATAGGCACAGGGAAGCCGAGTTTTTTCTTTTCTGCAACCATATCGGGCAGATAACGATGAGATGCCTGACGCATCGCATATTTTGTATTTTCCTTTGTAACTCTGTATTCTGCGGGAATCTTGCGTGCCACTTCAAATACCTTTATATCGAGGAAAGGTACACGCACTTCCAGAGAATGTGCCATACTCATTTTGTCAGCTTTCAGCAGGATATCCCCGATGAGCCAGAAATGCATATCAATGTACTGCATTTTTGTGACATCATCCAGATGTTTTACCTTGTCATAGAAAGGTTTTGTCAGCTGCATATGATGATATTTTCCTGTAGGATTTTTCAGAATGCGCTCTCTTTCTTCTTCATTCAGCATGAAAGCGTTACCGATAAAGCGTTCCTGCAGATCCTTACTGCCGCGGATCAGGAAGTTTCTGCCTTTCATTTTAGGCAGCTTCTGTGCAATTGCACCCAGACCCTTACGAACAGGACGGGGCAGGCGTGTCAGCGGCAGCAGATCGTGAGGTTCTCTGTAGATATTGTAGCCGCCGAACAGCTCGTCCGCACCTTCGCCGCTCATAGAGGTTTTCACGTGCTTTACGGCTGTCTGACATACGAAATACAGAGCGATGGCAGAAGGGTCTGCCAGAGGCTCATCCAGATGATACTGCACTTTAGGGATGACATCCCAGTATTCGTCTTCAGAGATCAGCTTGTTATAGTTGTTTACATCAATTTTTTCTGCCAGTGCTTTGGCATAGTCGATTTCGTTGTATTTTTCATAATCAAAACCAACAGTGAAGGTTTTATTGCCTTTGAAAGAAGCTGCAACGTAAGAACTGTCTACACCGCTGGAAAGGAAAGAGCCGACTTCTACTTCACAATCTTCGTGCAGTTTGATGGAATCCTGCATTGCCGCGTCGATTTCATCCACATACTGTTCCAGTGTCTTGCTGTGATCGGGTTCAAATACGGGTTCCCAATAGCGTTTGATATCCATTTTGCCGTCTTTGAAAACGAAATAATGCGCGGGCATCAGTTTAAAGATGCCTTTGAAGAAGGTTTCTTTCAGTACGCTGTACTGGAATGTCAGATAGTTTTCCAGTGCTTCGGGGTTTACTTCTTTCTTAATATCGGGATGTTCCAGCAGGCTCTTGATTTCGGAACCATAGATCAGATTGCCGTTCTGTACACTGTAGTAGAAAGGCTTGATGCCGAAGAAGTCCCTTGCGCCAAAGAGTGTTTTTGTTTTGCTGTCCCAGATGACGAAAGCAAACATACCTCTGAGTTTCAGCAGCAGATCAGTACCCCATTCTTCATAGCCGTGAAGCAGTACTTCTGTATCTGCGTGACTGCCCATGACATGACCCTTTGCCAGAAGTTCCTCTCTCAGTTCCTTATGGTTATAGATTTCCCCGTTAAAGGTAATGACCATATCCTTGCTTTCGTTGTAGATGGGCTGTCCGCCATTTTCGATATCTACGAAGCTCAGGCGGCGGAAGCCCATAGCAATGCCGTCGCCGATATGTGTACCGCAGCTGTCGGGGCCACGGTGGATGATTTTATCATTCATGCGAGTTAAGATTTCCTCGCGTGAAGCGATTTCTCCTGTAAAACCAGAAAAACCACACATATTGTATTCCTCCAATCTATTTATATCAAAGTTGGCAAAGCCAACTGCGTGTTTATTTTTATAAGACTGTTGACAGAGGAAGTCTCACGACCTGAAGGTCGTGACCACTAACCCTTCGCCATATTCGATGTTCACACAGTTGGCAAAGCCAACTGCTCGTTCACATCTCATAAACATGGCGAAGCCCGTTGACTAAGCCACACTATCACAGTCTAACTGTAACACAAAGAACGGAGAAAAGCAACCAAAGGCTTTTGGCTTACTGATTTCTGCCGAACAGTTCGGACAGGTAGCGCAGACCGCCGCTGAACCCGTTTTCCCACTGATCGAAGGAGAAGGAGAAGCCCCAGTTTGCATCGGTTGTGCCGGGGATATTCATGCGGTAGCGGCTGTCGAGATTCAGCACATCCTGCAGGGGAACGATTGCCAGTATTGCAGGAGAGGAGAATGCAAGACGGATCATATCCCAGGAAATATCCTGTCCGCTTACGTTCATGTAGCGGCGGAAGTGGTCACGTTCTGCCTCTGTGGAAGAAGATTCGTACCAGCCACGGGAAGTATCGTTGTCGTGTGTACCTGTATAAACAACAGTATTTTTATCATATACATGAGGCAGATATGCGTTGTTCTTGTCCTGTCCGAAAGCAAACTGGAGTACACGCATACCGGGGAAGCCCATTGTTTCTCGCAGTGCGTTTACTTCGTCTGTAATGATACCCAGATCTTCAGCGATGAAAGGCAGCTTGCCCAGTTTTTTCTCCAGTGCACGGAAGAAAGCGATACCGGGGCCTTTTACCCATTTGCCGCCGCGTGCATCCTCTGCACCAAAGGCAACCTCCCAGTAGGCTTCGAAGCCACGGAAGTGGTCAAGGCGAAGGATATCCACAGTTGCCAGTGTTTTTCTGATACGGTTTGTCCACCATGCGAAGCCTGTTTTTTCATGCTGTTTCCAGTCATACAGGGGATTGCCCCAGAGCTGACCTGTTTCGCTGAAATAATCGGGAGGTACACCTGCCACACACAGAGGGAAGCCCTTGCTGTCTAGCTGGAACAGCTTCTGGTTTGCCCATACGTCGGCACTGTCGTATGCTACGAAAATAGGGGCATCGCCGATGATGGAAATACCTTTTTCATTGGCGTAGGCTTTCAGTGCAGACCACTGTTTGTGGAAAACGTACTGCAGGAAGGATTCTTTTTCGATGACATCGGCAAGCAGAGCTTTCCATTTTTTCATGGCCGCAGGCTGCTGATTTTTCAGACCTGCGGGGAAAGTATTCCAGCACGCACCGTAATAATAGTCCTTCAGTGTACCTTCTGTGACAGGCAGGTTTTTGCAGTCTTTCATAAAGGTATCAAATGCAGTGCTGTCTGTTTCTGCGGCACGTTCTGCTTTCAGATATGCTTTTGCCGCAACATAGAGGGTATAGTCTTCTAGCCAGTAAGCATTTTTCTGGCAGAAAGAAACATAAGCGGCGGGCTTTTTGCCTTTCTGGAAAGTACGGAAGGCTTTTTCCAGCAGAGGTTCTTTTACTTCTGCCGCTTTTTTGTAGTTTACTCGTTCATAGAAAAGCTGAGAGGGCAGATCGCTTTCTTCCAGAAGACCGTCCTTTACCAGCAGTTCGGGGCTGATGAGCAGTGCACAGCCTGCAAAGGCAGAACAGCTGGAATAGGGGGAGCCGCCGCCGTCTACGGGCACTAAGGGCAGGATCTGCCACAGTGTCTGATTTGCTTCGGCGAGCTTATCAACGAAGGTATAGGCTGCCTGACCGAAGTCGCCGATACCGTAGGCAGAGGGCAGAGAGGTCGGATGCAGCAGGATACCGCTTTTTCTGTTTTTGAACATGAAATTCACTCCTTTATTTTCTTTCGAGGGACGCTGTCCCTCTAGCACCCTGCCAAAGGGGTAACCCCTTTGGAATCCTATTTGCAGAAACTTCGTTTCTGCGTTAAAGGATGCAATGTATTTAAGTTTATCTGTTTACTATAACAATCTTTTTTATATTTCACAAGAATTGAATAAAATACACAACTTCCAGATGCTGTATCTTATGGCAGAGGAAACAACGGTTTTTTTGGCGGAAAGCGCAAAGACTAAAAGAGCAATCAAAAAAATCTTGGTTGTGATGCGGAAAAAAGCAGAAAGAGGAGGGAATGGAATGAGGAAAATGAGAGTTTTTGCGGCGATGGCTTTAACAGTGATACTTCTTGGCGGCTGCGGTACGACAGCGAATAACCTCGGCGGTGCGGCAGACGGCTATAATGATGCGGTCTATGGGAATAATAACAGCTATAATACAAGAGGAGGTCTTGCCTACTGGGATGGTTACGGTGTCAATGACGGCAGACCTGTAACAACGCAGGGCAGTACAGACCGTACTGAATATGGGATGCGCAAAGGCGGCTGGGACATCGGGAATACCTTAAACCGTGCCGCAGATGAAATCTCAAACGGCAGAGCAGCGGCAAATGGCGGGACGACAACAAACAGCATGGTAAACTGATCGAAAAGGCATGGGAGAACCATGCCTTTTTTACTCTATAAGAAATTTCATTTCTTATAGAGTAAAAACCCTCCGGGGGATCGCACTGCGGCGGCAGGGTAATTAGTCGCAAGCGACACCGCCGCAGGCGGGAGAAGCCCGTCAAGCGGGCTTCTTTTTTTATTGCAATTTTTACCGTATGCAGGAAACATTTTGACAGTACTTCGGGTATCGCAGTATAATAAGCTGTATGTATATTTTTTAAGAAAGAACAGGAATTGGTACTATGAATGAAAAACCTATATCCATACAGATAGAATATAAACTGACAGAGCAGGGGGCTGTGATCGTAAAGGTGCACGGCAGAGCGGCAGAGCTGCGGATTCCTGCGGAAATTGACGGGCATCCGGTTGCGGCGATTGCGGAAAAGGCATTTGCTGTAAGACAGGAAGCACCCGAAGCAAAGGCAGGCGAGGAACGTCCTGCAGAGCTTCTTTTTGTGACGGAGCCTGTACCTGTACAGGAAGAGGGTGAGGCGGTAAAACGCATCTATCTGCCCGATACGATTACAAAGATTGGCGAAAGTGCTTTTCATGGCTGTGCGGCACTGGAGCGGCTTTCTCTGCCTGCGAATTTAGAAGAAATTTCGGAGCGTATGCTGGACGGCTGTGAGGCTCTGGAACAGCTGACACTGCCCGAGGGGATACGGGCAATCGGCGGCTATGCTTTTTACAACTGCCGCAGATTAAAGGCATTACAGCTGCCCGAAACGGTGGAGCGTATCGGTCGGTATGCCTTTTATAACTGCCGTAAAATGGAGCGGATCAATATTCCTCTGGCAGCGGTACAGCTCAGCATGGGGCTGTTTCTGAACTGCGATGCACTGAAATACCTGACCTTTGGACAGTGCAGACACATCGCAGATCTGATTTCCGTACTGAATCACGAACTGCATCTGACCATCGGTTTTCCGCAGGAGAACGGCGAAATAAAAATCAGCCGTCTCCTGATCCCCGATTTTCAGTATGAGTATATCGAAGATACGCCCGCCAGACAGTTCCATCAGGTAAACTATGGTACAGGGCATATCTTCCGCCAGTGTATCGGTAATTCGGAGATTGATTTCAGACGGTATGACGAAATCTTTTATCTGACCCGACGGGAGGATGCGGCGGTAACGGTGCTTTTATTAGCAATGTATCGCTTAGAATATCCCTACAGACTGGAAGCAAAGCGCAAAGAAACCTATCTGGACTATATCCGTGAACACCTTCTGTGGGCGGCAGAGCATCTGATGGACGAAAAGAAAGAAGACAATATCCGTCTGTTTGTGGACTGGGGACTGCTGACGGCGGAAACTATGCCCGATCTGCTGACACTGGCGCAGGCGAAAGGGAAAACGGGGCTGCTGAGCTTTCTGATGGATTATCAGCATAAGCATTTTGCACCTGTGAAGAAGAGAAAAACGTTTTCCCTGTAAAAACATGTTTTGCTTGCAGAAACGGAGTTTCTGCGTATCGGGGTCAAGGGGAATGATTCCCCTTGCAGGGAGCTCGAGGGACAGCGTCCCTCGAAAAAAGGAGGAAACATGAACGAGGCACATAAACAACTGATACAGGTTGGGACGAATATTTTAAGTGCATCCAGAAACGAGCTGTATCTGGCGATGCGGTTTCTGGATATTGCCCTGAGCGGGCTGAAATACGAAATGAACCTGTCCTCCCGCTTTGTAGGGACGGACGGCGAAAAGATCCTGTTCAATCCACGGTATCTGGTGCAGCGGTATCTGTGCGACAGGGTGCTTGTTAACCGTGTGTATCTGCATATGGTACTGCACTGCCTGTTTCGTCACCCGTTTCATCTGGGCGAGCGTGACGAGGAGCTGTGGCATCTGGCATGTGATATTGCGGTGGAATCCATTGTGGATCATATGCCTGTGAAAGCGATTGAACTGGTGGTATCCGATAAGCGAAACGAAATCTATGACCTGATGCGGCGGGAACTGAAAGTCCTTTCCGCAGAGGGGATTTATCGTGTACTGAAAGAACAGAATTATTCCATACAGGAATTTGGCAAGCTGCAGCTGGAGTTCTGGGTGGATGACCACGTTTTCTGGGAGCATAAGAAAGAGGATGATGAAAACGAGGACGACAACCAGAATGATAACCGGAACAACGATCAGCAGGAACAGCAGGAACAGCCGGAGGAACGTCAGCAGCAGTTAGAACAGAAATGGACAGAAATCGGGGAAAAGACAGAAACCAATCTGGAAACCTTCTCCAAGGATATCGGGGAAGAAGCGGGCGATCTGCTGCAATATCTGAAAATCGAAAATCGGGAACGCTACGATTATCGGCAGTTTCTGCAGAAATTTGTCACACTGAAAGAGGATATGCGGGTGGATGATGATGCGTTTGACTTTATCTTTTATACCTATGGGCTGAACCTCTATGGCAATCTGCCGCTGATCGAAGCATTGGAATATAAAGAAGTGAAAAAAGTAGAAGAACTGGTTATTGCCATTGATACTTCGGAATCCTGCGAGGGGGAAACGGTACGCCGTTTCTTAGAAGAAACCTATGCGATTCTGAGCAGTAATGAAACCTTTTTCCATAAAGTCAATATCCATATTGTGCAGTGTGATGCAGAGGTGCAGATGGACAAGAAAATTACTTCTGCGGAAGAACTGAAACTTTTTATGGAGGACTTTGAACTGCGGGGCAGCGGCGGCACGGATTTCCGTCCTGTATTCCGCTATGTGGATGAACTGATCGAACAGAAGCAGTTTCAGAACTTGAAAGGGCTGCTCTATTTTACAGACGGTTATGGAACATTTCCCAGACGCAGACCAAGCTATGATACGGCGTTTCTGTTTTATCATGAGGACTATATGGATGCGACCGTGCCACCTTGGGCGATGAAGCTGATTCTCGGTAAAGAAGAGCTTTCTCTGCATACAGCTTCTGAACGGAAATAATGATTTGTATTTATCTGCAAAAGCATGATAATGCTTTTGCAATATCGGGTGCAGGGGATGATCCCCTGCCAGGGGTTGAGGGGACAGCGTCCCCCATAGGGGTGTTGGGGGCAAAGCCCCCAAGGTCTTAAAGGAGGAAATTATGGATATTAAAAGAGCAAAAGAAGAAATTAAGAATGCAATACAGGCATATCTGGCAAAGGACGAATTCGGCGAATACCGTATTCCCGCTGTCAGACAGCGTCCTGTTCTTCTGATGGGTGCACCCGGTATCGGGAAAACTGCCGTTATGGAGCAGGTGGCAAGGGAATGTGGCGTTGCTCTTGTTTCTTATAGTATTACCCATCACACAAGACAGAGTGCTATCGGTCTGCCCTTTATCAGCCATAAAACCTATGGCGGACAGGAATATGCCGTAACAGAATATACTATGAGCGAGATCATCGCTTCTGTATATGACAAAATGGAACAGACAGGTCTGAGAGAAGGCATCCTGTTCATTGACGAAATCAACTGTGCATCTGAAACACTTGCCCCCGCTATGCTGCAGTTTCTGCAGTGCAAAACCTTCGGGGCACATAAAGTGCCCGACGGCTGGCTGATTGCGGCGGCAGGCAATCCCCCCGAATATAACAAGAGCGTAAGAGAATTTGACGTAGTAACGCTTGACCGTGTGAAGAAAATCGACGTAGAACCCGATTTCACTGTATGGAAAGAATATGCCTATAAACAGGGTATCCATGGCGCGATCCTTTCCTATCTGGAAATCAGAAAAAATCATTTCTATGCTATGGAAACAACTGTGGACGGCAAACGCTTTGTGACTGCCCGTGGCTGGGAAGACCTGTCTACTGTGCTGAAAGTCTATGAAGAAATGAATCTGCCTGTAAATGAAGGTCTGGTGTATCAGTATTTACAGCATAAGAAGATTGCAAAGGATTTTGCGAACTATCTGGATCTGTACCGTAAATATCGCTCTGATTATCGTGTAGACGATATTCTGCAGGGCGAATATACAAAACAGGCGGTTCAGAAGCTGCAGGAATCTCCCTTTGATGAACGTCTGAGTGTGATGGGGTTGCTGTTAAGCCGTTTGTCTGAAAACTTCCGTATGGCATATGAAGCGGATCTGATGGTAACGGGTTTGCATGGCGCATTGCTGGAACTGAAAGAACGCTTTCAGAGCCCTTATTGTAAGGAAACCCCTTGGGAAACACTGTTTACAGGACTTCTGGAGGAAAAAGAAGAACGCTTGGCCCGTGAAAGAAAAGCGGGACTTCTGGAAAAAACAGCAGAACGTGCCAAGCTGAAAGAAATCGAACGCCTGCAGTTCTTTATGGCAGAAGTGAAAAAAGCAGGATGCAGAGAAAAGGACGATGCCTTTGAGGTTTGCAAGAAGCTGTTCGGCAAAGAAGCAGAAAGCAGAGAAACTACCATTGATACGGCTTCCACAATGCTGGACAATGCGTTTGTATTCCTCGAAGAAGTCTTTGGCACAGGACAGGAAATGGTTATCTTTATCACAGAACTGACAACAAACTTCTACAGCGTGAAGTTCATCAGCGAAAACGGTTCTGACAAGTATTATCAGTATAATCAGGAATTGCTGTTTGATGAGAAACAGAAAACAATCCTGCAGGATATTGAAAAGGCAAAAGTGGAACTGGATCTGTTGTTTTGATTTTTAAAAACAGATATAAAAACCCCGCCTTGACAGAATAAGGCGGGGGAAGTATACTGGAAATAAGAAAAAGGTGCTGTCGGCAAAACGGTCAGCCCTGAAATTGAAGATTAGCTAGAAAAATAATCGTCAAGTTTGCTAGGCTTTAGACGATTATTTTTTTGCATTTTTCCCGGCTTCATATCCTGCTTTATACGCAGCACCACAAAAAATTGCAATGATACTTACGATATAAAAAGCGGATTCCAAAGAAATGATCATCATGCAAATCCCTCCTTTATTTATAAATTCCTGTAAAAGGTTTTTATATAATAAACAGAGGGCTTTTCCTCTCCCTCTGTGATAGAGGGCAACCGTCTTACCGTTTTTGTACAGCACCTGCATAACATTTTACGAAATATACCAAAATAAGTCAATATATTTACAGGTATGTGAAAGCGGTTCGGAAATTTCCGAACCGCTTTTTCAGTCTTCCAGTAAATCGGCATAGGATACACCCAGTACCTGTGCCAGTGCTTTTAATTCAATGTCTGTCACAAATCGTTTTCCGCTTTCGATCCGCTGAACGGCATTTTTATCAATATCCAGCCCCGCAATCTGCAATAATTCTGCCAGTTTTCGCTGAGAGGTTTTCTCGGGCAGTTTCATGCGGTATTCGCTGACTTTTTCGCCGCAGAGATTATTTCTTCCGTTAGTTGTTCGGTTTTTATACATAAAATCCCCCTTAATTGACATTTGCGATGTGTCATTTTCTGTATCATATGGTAAACTGATTTCAAAAATGACATTTACTGAATGTCAAATGTGAGGTGTGTTTTTATGGAACTATTATTTGCGAAACGACTGCGGGAACTGCGGAAGGAAAAGAAGCTTTCACAGATAGAACTTGGGGAAAAACTGGGCTATGGATATACAGCAATTTCAAATTATGAAAGCGGCAGAAATGAACCCAGTTTTTCGGACTTTATCCGCATCTGTGAGGTATTGGAGGTTTCCGCGGATTATATACTGGGGTTAAGTGACATTCGCCGCCCCTGTGCCGTTCTGGAGCGGAGTCAGGTCGTTCAGCTGTATAATCAGGCGGTAACCCTTGCTACCACCTGCCGCAAATGTCTGTAAAACAGGTATAACCCTTTTTTTTGCTTCATAGGATAAAGGAGAAAGGGGGCGGAGCGGCTTGCATAAGCATAAAAAATATATCTGGCTGAATCTGGTGGGCTTTCTTTTGTTTTTGCTGTTATTCCCTCTCTTTTTGCAGATGGGCGGCGGAAAATGGGTGCTGGCAGAGGTTCTGCCCGGACAAGTTTCCTGCGACGGGCTTTCTCTGGAGTTGCCGTCCGTGTGGCAGACAGAAGAAACAGAAACCATTTCGGCGGCTGTCATCGGATCGGATGAGGTGGAATTCATTACACCGCAGGCAAAACCCGATATACAGCTGACAGAAACGATTCTGGAAAATATGGAAGATTTTTCGTTTCTGAAAAAGAAATATTATATCATTGATTCCCGCACGACCCTGCTTGCCGAGGATATTCCCGTAAAAGAGGCACTGGAAACGGATCTTTCTATAGAACAGACAGGAAAAGAACCCAAAATACTGCTTTTTCATACCCATTCCCATGAGGGCTTTGTCGACAGTGATATGTCAAAGGGGCTTTCTGAGGGCATCTGGGGCGCAGGGGAGCGTTTGAAAGAGATTCTGGAAGAAAGATACGGCATTGCAGTTCTGCATGATGATGGGCAATATGACATGGTAAACGGTAAAGGGCAGACCACGGGGGCATATGAGCGAATGGAACCGCCGATACGGGCGATACTGGAAAAATATCCGTCTATTGAGGTCTGCATTGACCTGCATCGGGACGGCATCCCTGAGGGAAAACGGCTGGTTACGGAAGTAAACGGCAAGCCCTGTGCACAGGTGATGTTTTTCAACGGGCTTTGCAGGCTCAATAAAAACGGAACGCCGCAGCCGATTAGCGGGCTGAGTAATCCCTATCTGAAAGAAAATCTTGCGTTCAGCTTACAGATGAAAACAACGGCAGATACCCTCTTCCCGAATTTTGCCAGAAAAAATTATATTGCCGCTTATCGTTACAGCTTACATATGCTGCCCCGCTCCACGCTGATTGAGGTAGGGGCGCAGACGAACACCAAGCAGGAAATCTGGAATGCCATGGAGCCTTTGGCGGCAGTACTGGCGGCGGTATTGCTGAAATAGAGGACATAGTTTTTTCTTTGCAAGCCATACTAAGGGCATGACGAAAAAATTTTTAGTATTCGGTGCTTTGGGCTGGTGTGCGGAAATCCTCTGGACAGGGTTCTGCTCGTTTCTGGCGGGAGATGCCGCACTGACAGCCAGAACGTATTTATGGATGTTTCCCATTTATGGGCTGGCGGCAGCGGCAGAACCGCTGTTTTTTAATCTCAGACGATACTGCCCTCTCTGGCAGCGGGCAGGGGTATATGTGCTCGGTATTTTTACAGTCGAATTTCTGACGGGCTGGCTGTTACAGCTTCTGACAGGGGCATGTCCGTGGGATTACGGGGACAGATTCTTTTCTGTAAACGGCTTGATTCGGCTGGATTATGCGCCGCTGTGGGCGATTCTGGGGCTGATATTTGAGGAAGTATTTGTTTTGCTTGCAGGCTCTGCGGGAAAGGAGAAAATGGGGTAAATATTGCAGTCTGTGGTGATTTGGTGTAAAATACGAGGATAGTATTTTGGAGAGTTGGAAAAGATTGGAGAAATTACCATGGAAAAATGTAAGCAGAATATCATTTTGTTTGACTTGGACGGTACACTGACAGATTCCGCTGAGGGTGTTCTTCGTTCCATACAGCACACACAGGAAACAATGGGGCTGAAAGTTTGGGAAATGGCTGATCTGAAATTTGCAATGGGCCCTCCGCTGATGAAAACTTTCACAGAGGATTTTGCAATGGATCAGGAAACGGCAGAAAAGGCACTTATCATTTACAGAGAACGCTATACCCGCATTGGGATGTACGAAAACAAGGTATACGCAGGCGTGGAAGAAATGCTGGCGGCACTGAAAGCAAAGGGCAAGAAAATGGGCGTTGCAACTTCTAAAAAAGAAGAACTGGCAGTGGAGATTCTGGAGCATTTCGGTATTGCACAGTATTTTGATGTCATCGGCGGCGACAAGCGTGAGATCGGCAGAAATACCAAAGCAAAGGTTATGGAATATGTGCTGGAAGCCCTGCAGGCTGAAAAAGACGATGTGATCATGGTCGGCGACAGACTGTTTGACATCGAAGGGGCACATGCACTGGGCGTACCCTGTATCGCTGTGGAATACGGCTACGGCGACAGAGCGGAATTTGAACAGTATGGCGCAGATTATATTGTGGCTACAACAGAAGCTGTGGCAAATCTGTTTTAAGATAAAAAATCTGTTAAAGAAGGTGAAGAAGGAAGAATGAAAGAAATGAATATCCTTGTGACCTGTGACAGCGGGTACGCAAAACAGGCTGCATTGATGCTCTATTCTCTGCAAAAAAAGCATCAGGATGTATTTTTGCATATTTTTGCAGCAGGCTCTTTGCAGGAGGGGGATATTATGTTGATGGAACGGGCTTTGGACAAAGAAAAAAGCCGTGTGCTCCATGCAACATTTAACGGGGAAATTTTGAAAGGTGCACCGACGACAGACCGGTATCCGGTTGAAATGTACTATCGTATTTTTGCGGCGCAGTATCTGCCGCAGGATATGGATCGGGTACTGTATTTAGATCCGGATATCGTAGTTACAGGTGACTTAACAGGGCTCTACGAAATGGAAATGGGCGAAGCCTATTTCGCAGCAGCTAGCCATGTAAAAGAGGAAACCCTTTTGGGAAAAGTAAATCAGAAACGGCTGAACATGGAGGGGATTTATATCAATTCGGGGGTAATGCTCCTGAATCTGGAAATGTTGCGTAAGGAGCAGGATGTGCAGGCAGTATTGAAGTATATTGCTGATTATGAGAAAGTTCTGCTTTTGCCGGATCAGGATGTTATCAGCGGGTTGTACTATGAAAAAATTCTGCCGATTGATGCCAGAATTTATAACATGACAGAGCGTATGCTGCCGTTAGAGCTTCTGAAAGGAACAGAAATGGAATGGTTTTGCAGAAATACGGCAATCATTCATTATTGTGGGCGAAATAAACCGTGGAAGCCTGCCTATAAAGGCAAGCTGAATCTTTTCTATCTTCTGAATTTGATAGACTGGGAGAAAAAAGTAAATTCATAAAACAAAGGCGTTGGAATATTCCAACGCCTTCCGTATTTAACGGATTCTTTTTTCTTTGAGCAGGGCGATCTCCCTTGCGTAGCCCTCTGCTTCATTCGGAGTTTCCAGATAAAAGGGAAGATGCAGCAGCTTGGGATGGTTGATGATGCGTGTCACAGCTTCCAGACCCAGAGAGCCTTCGCCGATTTTTTCGTGTCTGTCCTTATGACTGCCCATGGGATTTTTACTGTCATTCAGATGAATGGCTTTCAGACGTTCCAGACCGATGATTTCATCAAATTTCTGCAATACACCGTCTAAATCGTTTACAATATCATATTCGGCATCGTAAACGTGGCAGGTATCCAGACAGATACCAAGGCGTTCCTTCTGTTCCACTCTGTCGATAATGGCACGCAGTTCCTCGAACGTGCGTCCGACCTCACTGCCCTTACCTGCCATGGTTTCGAGCAGTACAGGCGTTTTGCCGCCCGCGGAAAAAATATCATTCAGCGCATCGGCAATCAGCGAAATGCCGACCTCTGCACCCTGTTTGACATGACTGCCGGGGTGGAAATTGAACATTACATCGTCCAGAAGCTCTAGACGGGAAAGATCCTCTTTCATCGTTCTGCGGGCAAATTCTCGAAGGTCTTCCTTTGCTGCACAGGGATTCATGGTATAGGGGGCATGGGCAAGCAGTGTGCCGAAGCCCTGTTCCTTTGCGAAAGTACGGAAAGCCTCAATGTCTGCCCTGTCGAGAGGTTTTACAGAACCGCCTCTGGGGTTTCTGGTAAAAAACTGAAATACATTTGCACCAAGCTGTACGGCTTCTTTGCCCATGGCAAGATAGCCCTTTGCAGATGATAAATGACAGCCAATCCAAAACATAGTACTCCTCCTAAGTTTATCTGTAAGTCAGCAGGGCATTGACACCCAGAAGCACGACTGCGAAGATAATATTCATTTTTGTAAAATACAGCATATATTTCCCTTTTTTCTCTCCGGGAATCTGGGCGAAATATTTATAGGAAATCAGACTTGCCATAGAAGCAATGATTGTCCCCAGACCGCCGATATTGACACCTGCCAGAAGCAGATCGTATCTGTCGGTAAATTCAGACAGCAATACTGCGGCAGGTACGTTACTGATAAACTGACTGCTGAAAAAGGAAACGAGCACCTCTCTGCCCAGAAGCAGCTCCTGAAGGGTATCCCGAATAACGGGAATACGCCCCAGATTGCCAATCAGCACAAAGAAAAATACGAATGTGATGAGCAGGGAATAGTCTAGTCCTTTCAGTACGCCGTGCTGTGCCAGTATAAACCACAGCAATATGATTGCCAGTATCCATATGGTATCGACCAGATGGAATACGGCAAGCAGACACAGCCCGAATAACCCAATCAGCACGGAAAGAAACAGTTTTTCTCGCTTGCCGTAAGGCTCTTTTTCTGTCAGCTCTGTAGGGGGCAGGGGCTTTGGCTTCTGGTTCATGCAGAACAGTACCAGAAGCAGCAGGGAGAGCAATGTCAGGTGCAGGGTTGCCGCAAAGAATTCTCTCAGGCTCATGCCGGAAATCGTATACAGATACAGATTCTGCGGATTGCCGACAGGGGTCAGCATACTGCCCAGATTGGCGGCAATCGTCTGCATAACGATAACGGGAATCAGCTGCTCCGTCAGATTTGCCCTTTGCAGAAGCATGATGGTAAACGGCACGAAGGTAATCAGTGCCACGTCATTTGTTACCAGCATTGCCGAGAAGAAGCACAGCATAATCAGAATGGCGGTCAGCTGACGGAGATTTTTTGCTTTTTTGAGCAATGCCGAAGCGAAGCGGTCAAATACCCCGATCTGCTGCATGCCGCTCATAACTGCCATCAGGCAGAACAGCAGAATCAGTACGTGTACATCGCAGTATGCCGCGTATGCCGCATCGGGCGGGATGATAAAGGCAGATACCACTGCCAGAATCCCCGCAACGCATAGAATCGTATCTTTTTTAAAAAATGCAATTAGTTTTTCTTTCATCATATCACTTCTTTAGTATATACCTATTTTTTTGATTTTTTCAGACTTGTCAATTATACGGCGGGAAGGGTTGAGATGCAAGGTTTTTGCTTGTTTTTATATGAGAAAGCAAAAAAATCCCGCAAGACTGAGCCTTGCGGGAAAAGAATCGTTTTTCTTTATCAGTGTTCTACGGGCAGTTCTTTGTTGCCGTACATTTTGCGGATTACCATAACTGTTACGATCATGGAAACGATTGCCAGAGGCAGGTTGATCAACCAGTTCTGAACGAAGCCTGCGATTACATAGTTCACTGCTGTTACAGCCGCAACTGTCAGAGCATAAGGCAGCTGTGTGGATACATGGTTTACGTGGTCGCACTGTGCACCTGTGGAAGCCATGATTGTTGTATCGGAGATAGGAGAGCAGTGGTCACCGCAAACCGCACCTGCCAGAGTAGCCGCTACTGTAATTGTCAGCAGTTCGCTTGTAGGGTCCATGATAGGTACTACGATAGGCAGCAGGATACCGAATGTACCCCAGGATGTACCTGTTGCAAATGCCAGGAATACCGCAATGCAGAATACGATTACAGGCAGCAGGTTAACCAATACGCCTGTGCTGTTTTCCAGAATACCTGCTACGAATACGTCAGCACCCAGAAGACCTGTAACGCCGGACAGTGTCCATGCGAATGTCAGAATCATGATAGCGGGTACCATTGCTTTGAAGCCTTCGGGCAGACATTCCATGAACTGTTTGAATGTCAGAATCTTACGGGGAATATACAGTACAAATGTGATCAGCAGAGCTGCAGCAGAGCCCAGCAGCAGACCAACGGAAGCATCGCAGTTTGCGAAAGCATCGATGAATGTTTCACCGTCAAAGAAGCCGCCTGTGTAGATCATACCGATAATGCAGGAGATGATCAGAACCACTACGGGCAGGATCAGGTCGATTACTTTACCTTTGCCCACTACCTCTGCAGCTGCGTCAGCATCTGCATAGGGTCTTGCGTCTGTTGTATACAGGTCATCGTTCAGCTGTGCGTTTCTTTCGTGATTCAGCATAGGACCGAAGTCTGTATTTGTCATTGTCAGAATAACCATTGTCAGAATTGTCAGCAGAGCATAGAAGTTATAAGGGATTGCTCTGATGAACAGGTCTAAGCCGTTTACGCCTTCAACCACACCTGCTACTGCGGCTGCCCAGGAAGAAATGGGAGCGATGATACAGATAGGAGCAGCTGTTGCGTCAATCAGATATGCCAGTTTTGCTCTGGAAACCTTATGTGTATCTGTTACGGGACGCATTACGGAACCAACTGTCAGACAGTTGAAGTAGTCATCTACGAAGATCAGACAGCCCAGAAGGGAAGTACCCAGCATTGCACTTCTTCTTGTTTTGAATGTAGATGCTGCCCATTTGCCGTATGCGGCAGAACCGCCTGCTTTGTTCATCAGGGCAACGATGATACCCAGAACAACCAGGAAGATCAGAATACCTACGTTCCAGCTGTCAGACAGCTTTGCCAGCATACCGCCGTCTGTGTCGTTTGTGAAGATTGTCAGATACGCCAGTTTCAGGTCAAAATTTGCATAGAACAGACCGCCTACAACGATACCGACGAACAGGGAAGAATATACTTCCTTTGTGATGAGTGCCAGAATGATCGCTACCAGAGGAGGTACTAAAGACCATGCTGTAGCATACATGTTGCTTACGTATTCAGCTGCTGCTTCTTCGCCGCCGAATACAGTCATGGACATGGCAGTTGCAACCAGTGCAACGACGAAAATCATGCCAAGCCATCTGTTTGTGAGATTGCTTTTGGTTTTCATAACCGTTCTCCTTTCGGGAATAAAAATAATGATAATTGCGTGTTCAGAAATTCCTGAACGAGATGATAGCGTGGAAACCAGAAAGGCATTTCGTATGCCGAAATGCAAAAAAAATGCCGTGCGCAGGCGCACGGAATCATAATCATAGATTATGTTGCAAGTTTCCGATAGCGCTCCACATAAGTGACAGTACATTACATATTCTGTAATGTCCCAGCTCTGTTCTTTGATGGGCAAAGAACAGGCTTCGGCGGTAACACCTTTCCTCTTTCTGCCGCCCATGGCATATGTGAAAAAGTACTGATTGACACCGCACCTCTATCCTTTTGCAGTCTGCAAAAACAGACTACCTCCCATTCATACCATATTGTGAAAACAAAGTCAAGCCTTTCTGCCAAAAAGGGAGAGAAATCCGTTTTTTTGCAGAGAAATCCAGCATTTTCCAATCAAAACGGTACACAAAAAACTGTATCCATTTCTGTGAAAAACAGAAATGAACGGAAAGGTGTCCGTCCTGTCTGCATAGGAATAGAGGGAATGCAGAAAAGAGGAGTGTTTCCGATGTATCCGTATTTTTCAAAAATCGCGGGAGAACAGAAACTGTATGCCGCACAGAATGAAGCAGAGCCGGGTGATCGGCTGAGAGCGTTTCTGGAAAAAAATCCTGCCTATGGCAATCTGCTGTTTCAGGTAACAGGCGGGCAGGGGGCGTTTCCTGTGGCAGGGGCAAAAATTGTTATCATAAAAGATCTGGATGATACACATGCTTTTTCTGTTACGGAGATGACAGACGAAAGCGGCAAAACGCAGGGGATGTATCTGCCTGCACCAAGCCGTAATCTTTCGCAGACACCGGGCAACGGAGATGTATTTGCAAAATATCGGGCAGAGGTTACGGCGGCGGGCTATATTCCAGTACAGGTAGTGGAAATTCCTGTATTTGACGGCATTACTACCATACAGCCTGTGGATATGCAGCCCAATATCGGCGGGAATCAGCCGACACAGATGCAGACGGTGGATGATAAAGAACCGAATCTATAAAACAGGAGGAGAAGAAAATGGCGTTGCAGAATTTACCCCGTATTCCCGAAACCATTACCGTGCATCTGGGTCTGCCGAATGTGCCTGCGGAAAATGTTACGGTGTCCTTTCCCGACTATATCAAAAACGTGGCATCCAGTGAGATCTATCCCACATGGCCCGAGGAAGCGATCCGCGCAAATATTTATGCACAGATTACCTATGCGCTGAATCGTGTCTATAATGAATTTTATCGCAGTCAGGGATATGATTTTGATATTACCAATACGACGCAGTTTGACCAGAAGTTCATAAAGGGGCGGGATATTTATGAAAATATCAGCCGCATCGTAGATGAGATATTCAATGATTATGTAGTGGAGCAGGGGCGGATTGATCCGTTTTTCACTGCCTACTGTAATGGTACGACAACACTGTGCGAGGGGCTGTCCCAGTGGGGGACAGTCGATCTGGCAAGGCAGGGCTTTACCCCTTTTCGCATTTTGCAGTATTACTACGGAAATGATATCGGCATTGTAGAGGATGCACCGATTTCGGCAAATATTCCGTCTTATCCCGGGCCTTTGCGGGTGGGCGATGCGGGGAATGATGTAAAAACGATACAGCTCCAGTTAAACCGTATCCGTCAGAATTACCCCGCCATTCCTGCAATTATAAATCCGACAGGGGTTTTTGATTTACAGACAGAGGAAGCGGTGCGGGCGTTTCAGCAGATTTTCAATCTGCTTGCAGACGGTATTGTGGGCAAAGCAACGTGGTATCAGCTGAAATATATCTATAACGGCGTAAAACGACTGAACGAACTGACCTCCGAAGGGCTGACGGCAGAAGAAGTGACACGTCCGTTTCCCGGTGTACTGCGGGAGGGCGATACAGGGATCGGCGTGCGTTCGGTACAGTATTATCTGGATGTGATCGCGTATTTCAGCGATGCAGTGCCCGATATTACGGTTGACGGGATATTCGGCAGACAGACGACAGAGGCTGTGCAGGCGTTTCAGCGGCTGGCAGGGCTGAATCCTGACGGTGTTGTTGGGCGGAATACGTGGGATTTTTTAGAACGGGCGTATCAGGATGTGCTGAATGTATTCCCGACGGGGCTTTTGCAGGGCAGAGCAAGGATTTACCCGGGGTATTTTCTTTCTCTGGGAATGGAAGGGCAGGATGTACGGGATTTACAGACGTATTTAAGAGAAATTGCAGAATATACGGGAATTATTCCCGTAATCGAGGTAACAGGGACATTTGATGTGCCGACAAGAGATGTGGTTGCCGCTTTGCAGGGGCAGAATGATATTCCCGCAACGGGGAATGTCGGGCCTGTGACGTGGAATCTGATTCGACGGTTGTATGATGCAAGATAAATAAAAAAGCGGGGGAAACTTTCTTTTCTTGGGAAAAGTTTCCCCCGCACCCCTTTCAAAAACCCGCCCGGGGAAGTATGCGGGGCTTTGCCCCTGCACCCCACAAGCCTTTGAAAAGGCTTGACCGAAACT
>CALASU010000034.1 GCA_937888765.1 uncultured Clostridia bacterium
CGCAGGGTGTGGGACAGCGTCCCACGGTTTTCAGAAGCACTGCCGGGGGTTTGGGGGCAGAGCCCCCAAGAACCACTAATACACCACCCGTTCCACCGTCGTTCCCGGGAAATAGTGTGCGATGATCTCCGCCGCCGTTTTCCCCTGTTCTGCCAACGCTTTTGCCCCGTACTGGCTCATACCGACACCATGTCCGTATCCACCGCCGTATAGTGCAACGCCCGTCAGTACCCCCTCAGCATTCCGCATTTCCTTTACAGCAAAGAAACCACTGGGAAGCATCTGATTTCCCGTCAGCGTCCCCCCGCTTTTTCTCTGTAAATAAATCGGCTCGCCAATCGTCAGCCTTGTAGGAGAAAGCACCCGTCTGATGGCATATTCTGTTTTAACAGTCACTTCCGCTTTTTCAAAGATCAGCTTCAGTTCCATCGCAACCCCGCCGCTTCCCCGTCTTTCCACACAGATATTTGTCAGTTTTCCCGTATCCGAAAGACTGCCTTTTTCCACAACGATCAATGCAGGGTTTGTTTCTGCCACCGTCTGCAGGGTTTTCCCCAGAATCTCCGTAAGCTGTCCACAGCCAAAATAAACCTTCCACCGATACCAAGGAGAATCCTTGTCATAGCCCTCTTTCTCCCAATCCTGCCAGAACGCAAGCCATTCTTCTTCTGTTTTGGGTGCTGCGAAATCTCCGTGCGGCTGTGCCTGCAAATACGGCTTGCCCTTGCCGCTGAAACTGCCGTCTTTAGACCAGACTTCCTCGCTCCCTGCCCCAAAGCCGCAGGAAGTGGAATAAAAATACGTCTGGGCAATCTTTCCCTCTGCTACTGCACACATCCCCGCCGTGGCATATACCGCCGACTCTGCCGTTTTATTTTCTTCATATCCCAGATATACCTGACTGGCTGTGGTATCCGTCATATGTGCCCCGTCCTTGCAGTAGGTATTTCCATAAAACTGATGATACGCATAGCTGCGAGCTGTAATCGCCTGTGCTTCCAAAGCACCCTGTCCAAAACTTGTCGGCATTTCATGCGGCACAACACCCAGCAGATACCGCTCCAAGGGCAGTTCATTGATAACAGTAAAACCATTTTCCCGCTTTTCCAGTTCCAGAATCCCCTCATAGCAATGCGTTGTACCATCAGCAAAGGTCAGCCAGATCGGACTTTCCGAGGTGATCGTCAGCAGCCCATGCTGAAACCACGGCAAATCTGCTGTTAAAATCGCTTTTTCTTCTGAAGAAAATTGCTTTTCACGCTTTCCATTCTTCAGCATAAATCCCTTTTCTGCCGAAACTGTCAGCTTCTGCTGTGCTTCTCCTTTCAAGAAAATCCGCACATTCTCCAGAAGTGCATCCTTTTGCACGACTGCCCCGCAGACTTCCCCATTTTTCAGATAATATTCTGCCGTATCCGTTCCACAGATCAGATTCTTGTAGCTTTCTTTTTGCAGTTCTTCCCCCCTGCTGTCATAAATGCGCGGATTCTCTGCCCACGGCAATGCCCCCTGCCCTGCCAGATAAATCTCCTTGCCGTCAATGCGTTTTACCGTATCTGTTCCGATTTTTTCCGCAGGGATGATCTCTGTCGGCTTGCCCTGCTCCAATTTTACATCTGCCAGCCCTTCCGTAACTTCTCCATTATAGACAAATACCGCCGTTCCCATGCCTGTATCCAGTACAAGCTGTCCATCTGCTTCCCTGCAATAGATATTCTGTATCGTAGGCGATGCCGCTTCTACAGACAGTAGTGCTACGATTTTCCCATCTTTCTCCAGAAAGCGGATACGACTGCCTGCATACGGCTGTAATTCTATTCCATCAGCCGTAAAAACCCCCGTATCAAACAGATTCTCTTCCACCGAAAGCAATACCGCCGTTTCTTCCGTAATGCCGTAGGAATACAGGCTGTCCTCGCCCCGCCGTGCTTCCAGAGCCTTTTGAAGAAGCTGTACCCATAATTCATAGGATACTGCCATATTTTTATTTTCATCCGTCAGAACCATACGGCTGTCATAATCAGGTGCCAGCCTGTCCATCAGAATCTGTGCTTCCCATAACGTCAGGGCATCCTTTGGACGGAAGTCGCCTTCTTCTCCGCCCGAAAAAAAGCCTTTTTCCACAGTTCCGCAGATATAGGGATACGCCCAGTCTTCCACAGCTACATCTGAAAAATGGACTTCCGTCTGTATATTCTCCAGTTCTTCCGCTGTAAAAAATGCTAATGCAATTGTCTTTGCCGCCTGTTCCCGACTGATCGAAAAACTATCCCCGATTCGTCCCGCTTCTATATTCATTTCTTTTGCTTCCTGCCGCACAGAAGAACAGCCTGCAAACAGACAAAGGATCATTCCTGTCAGTATCAGATATTTTTTCATACCCTCGCCTCCTGCATCATTGTATGCAGACAAGCCCCCATTTTATGAATCTTTATAAATCAAAAAAATCCATAGATATCATATCTATGGATCAGATTACAAAAATAAAAATCCCGAAATTGCCGGTCTTACCTCTTGACACCTAGCCTAAGCCAGGTGGGTTTCCGCAGCTAGAGAATCTGCCTTCCTCTGCCCAAAGGGAATTAGCTTGAGGCCTGACATATCTTTCGCATGATAGGAGTCCCGAGTCAGAAATGTAGGTTCAAATATGGTAAGTTGTCGAACATTTCAGGATTGTTATCGCGAATTATAAAGTTTTCCATATGAGGGCAGTGTCCGTTACATAAAGTCCTTTTCTCCACCTCTCACGCACATTATACTACATAATTTTTAAAACGGCAACACTTAAAATCATTTTTTTACATTTTTAAATAAGGGAATGATTGTCAAGGGGATTGCCCCCAGCATAATTGCCAAATCTGCTATGTTAAAAATAGGCATATTGCGCCCCTCTTTGTGGATATAGAGGAAGTCGGTCACAGTTCCCTGCAACAGACGTTCCAAAAAATTACCAAGACCGCCGCCAAGGATCATTGCCATTCCCATCATCGGACGTTTATTATTTTTTTCAAATAATGCCTGCACGAACAGTACACTGTATATCGAAAGCAGTGCACCTGTAAAAGCAAGAATACCGTTTCTTTTTCCGTCAAACTTATGATATGCCATTCCGTTGTTTTTTATGTGCCAGAGATACAGGCGATTTCTGGCAATTTCTTTTTTTCGGTTCAGGGGTAATTTTTTGTTTGCCCAGTACTTTGTGCCCCAGTCCAAGCCGAATACTGCAAAAAATGTAAACACCGCTCTCATTTTTTAACCTCCTGACAAAATCTTTTCCTCTCAAATACCTTGCCACAAAACATCTGACGTATTATAATTCTAATATATGGAAATGCTGTTTGTAAACATGAAAAAAATTTGTGAGGTGTTTTGATATGGCTTTAGTAACTACAAAAAAAATGTTTGAAAAGGCTTTTGAAGGCGGCTATGCAATCGGTGCATTCAACATCAACAACATGGAAATCATTCAGGGTGTTGTTGCAGCTGCACAGGCACAGAATTCCGCTGTTATTCTGCAGGTTTCCAAATCTGCGCTGAAATATGCACATCCTAAATATCTGAAAGCAATGGTAGATGCGGCGATCGAAGAAACAGGTCTGGATATCGCTCTGCATCTGGATCACGGCTCTGATTTTGAAGTATGCAAGGACTGCATCGAATACGGCTTCACTTCCGTTATGTTCGACGGTTCTCATCTGGACTATGAAGAAAACGTAGCACAGACAAAGAAAATCGTTGAATACGCACACGAAAGAGGCGTAGTAGTAGAAGCAGAACTGGGCAAACTGGCAGGCGTTGAAGACGAAGTAAAAGTAAACGCTGCCGATGCAACATACACAGACCCCGATCAGGCAGTTGATTTCGTAAAACGCACAGGCGTTGACTCTCTGGCTATCGCAATCGGCACAAGCCACGGTGCTTACAAATTCAAAGGCGAAGCAAAACTGGACTTCGACAGACTGGCTACAATCACAGAAAAACTGGAAGCGGAAGGCATCCACAACTTCCCTATCGTACTGCACGGTGCTTCTTCCGTTGATGAAAAATGCGTTGCAATGTGCAATGAATATGGCGGCAATATCGCAGGTGCAAAAGGTATCCCCGCTGATATGCTGAGAAAGGCTTCTTCCATGGCTGTATGCAAGATCAACATGGATACAGACCTCAGACTGGCTCTGACAGCGGCAATCCGCAAATCCTTCGGCGATGATCCCGCAGCATTTGACCCTCGCGGTTACCTGGGTGCAGGCCGTCAGCTGATTCAGGAACTGGTAGAAGACAAGATCAAAAACGTAATCGGTTCCACAAACTCTATGGCGTAAATTCTTGGGGCGTTGCCCCAAACCCCACCAGGGAAATAATTTCCCTGAGCCCTTATATGACACAAAACTGCGTTTTGTGTGAGGATATTTTTAGTCCTCGCAAAAACGCAGTTTTTGCAAATACGGGTGCAGGGGCTTAGCTCCTGCTGGGGGTATTGGGGGCAACGCCCCCAAGGTCTTAAAAAGGAGGAATTTTTTATGTACGAATTGGTACAGGTAGCAGAAAATACATATTACATCAACTCCCCCTCCAAGATCGGCGTGTACCGCGTCAGCGACGATGACGTCTGGCTGATCGACAGCGGCAACGATAAGGACGCAGGCAGAAAGATCCAGAAAATCCTCGACGCACAGGGCTGGAAGCTGACTGCCATCATCAATACCCATTCCAACGCAGACCATGACGGCGGCAATACGCTGCTGCAGAATCGTCTGAACTGTGCAGTCTATACCACACCTATGGAAAAAGCAATTGTGGAAGCCCCTATTCTGGAACCCTCTTTCCTTTATGGCGGCTATCCCTTCAAAAAACTGCGCAATAAATTCTTAATGGCAACTCCTTCTGTCGCACAGGATATTGCACAGGCAAAACTGCCCGAGGGTATGGAATACTTCCGCCTGCCCGGTCACTTCTGGGATATGATCGGTGTAAAAACCCCCGATAACGTGTATTTCCTTGCAGACTGCATTTTCGGCGAAGGCACTGTAAATAAATATCATATTTCTTTCTTCTATGATATTGCGGCACAGTTTGAAACACTGGATATGCTGGAAAAACTGGAAGGGAAACTCTTTATCCCTGCCCATGCAAAGCCTATGGAAGACATCAAACCTCTGGTAAAGCTGAACAGAGATAAATCTCTGGAAATTCTGGATAACCTGCTGGAAATCTGCAAAGAACCCATGCACTTTGAACTGGTGCTGAAAAAAGTGTTCGAGCATTATAACCTGACCATGGATCATGCGCAGTATGTTCTGGTAGGCAGTACCATCCGTTCCTATCTGGCGTACCTGTCGGATAACGGCAAGGTGGAATGCTATATCGAAGACAATATGCTGCTTTGGAAAACAATTGCTTAAAAATAAAAAACAAAAGGAGTCATCCCCATGAGCATTTTATTTTTAGAGTACCCTAAATGCTCCACCTGCAAAAAAGCAAAAGCATGGCTGGAAGAAAACAACATAACTTTCGATGACAGACATATTGTAGAACAGAATCCCACAGCAGAAGAATTGAAAGTATGGCATCAAAAAAGCGGTCTGCCTCTGAAAAAATTTTTCAATACCAGCGGACTGCTCTACAAAGAACTGAAGCTGAAGGATAAACTTCCTGCAATGACAGAGGATGAAATGTTTGATCTGCTTGCCACAAACGGTATGCTTGTAAAACGTCCCCTGATCGTCGGAGATGATTTTGTTCTGATCGGTTTTAAAGAAGCAGAATGGGAAAAACTGAAATAATCATAAAAAAAAGAATCTCGTAAAAAGCGAGATTCTTTTTTTGTACTATTTAGAAAAACAATTCTCCGGGTCTATAGCCTTCGGGCAGTTCTTCTTCCTCTAAGAACTCGAAGTTTTCATCCTGCAGGATCGGCAGGAATGCTTCAAAAGGAGGTCTGCTGAATTCAGAGCCATAGCTGCTTGCACCAAACCAAGCCCCCTCTTTCGCTTTCAGATTCAGTCCACGAGCAAATTTTGTTCTGTTGGAACAGTCATGTACTGCCACATCCCAGCCTTCTTCATCTGCCATTTTCATCAGTTTAAATGTCAGTTCACGGCTCCAAGTGGGAGATACATACCCCTGTCTGTAAACATACATATTTGCACCCTCATAGTTCCAGATATTGTTGTTATTCAGATGTAATTCGGCACAATTCATAAAATCCACGCCTGTTGCCAGAATCTTATCTTTCTTTTCCATGAACGCTTCAAAGTATTCAGGTGTCATGGGTGTTTCAATACCAACGTATTTGATATATTTCTTTGCAATGCCAATGGCTTCAATCACTTTGTCAGAAGCATTTGTCGCCCCCAGATTGAAACGCAGTTCATCCAGACCTGCTTCGCCCAGTGCTTTCAGATTTTCTTCTGTCGCCAGTGTACCATTGGTATACATATGCTGATGAATACCCGCTTCATGGAATTTTTTAATCACACCATAGTATTTTTCAATTTCCATGAAAGGCTCTAAGTAGACATAAGAGATACCTGTGGGTTTTTCCTGTACAGACAGCAGCAGGTCAAGATCTCTTTCATAGAATTTTGTACCGCCGATTTCCCACAGTCCTTCGCCAATTGGCATACAGTCTTCCAGTTCGCCGTAGTTATAGCAGAATTTACACTGGATATTGCATTTATTTGTTTTACGGATTGCAGTCAGACCTGTACCTGTCATGCAGGAACGACAGCCCTTTGCAAATTTTTCTTCAGGACCAACAAAATATGTTCTGCCGTTTACGGATTTCAGCCCTTTGATTTCCGCCATCAGTTTTTCATTTCTCGCATCAATGGCATCTTCGATCTGTGCAAATGTCGCATATACCAGTTCCATCTGCTTGGGCATCAGCTCCTCGTCTTCGGGCAGCTGTGCAAAAAAAGAAAACCACATCAGCGCATCTTTTTTAGAAATTTTCATCATTATTCTCCTTTCTTCTCATCGCGACCGGAAGCCTCACCTCCTTTGAAAAC
>CALASU010000035.1 GCA_937888765.1 uncultured Clostridia bacterium
AGTACTGACAAGCCTTTTCAAAGGCTTGTGGGGTGCAGGGGCAAAGCCCCGCATATTGCCCCAGGCGGTTTTTGAAGGGGGAAAGGGGGAAACTTTTCCCAAGTAAAAAAAGTTTCCCCCTTCTTTCAACTTGCCAAAATATCGTAAACATTTTGGCAAGTATTCGCTATAAAGTAAAAAAATAATCGTCCGAGCCACCAACTTTGACGATTATTTTCCAAAATAGCTGATAAGTTTCAGGGCAACCGCCCTATGCGATAGCACCTCATTTTTATTTATTATAACAATTTTTCAGATAAAATACAAGAGATGTGATCCCTTTTTCCTTCTTCTGAAAATCTTTGCAACAGTATTGTAGCATTTTTAACCTCCCCTTCCTTTTTGTGTTATCTTATCCAAAACAGGAGGTGCAAACAAAATGGAGGATTTAAGAAAAAAATTACGGGAATTGGAAAAACTATGTTTTCAATATGATGCTATTTGCGGGTTAGTCTATATTTTAAGAGATTCCATCTTACAAAACGAAGATATTCTGACAGTCCAATATTCTACGGGTTGTCTATATATCAGCAACATCATGGTCGAATTTCAAAAAAATTTGCAGGAACTGCTAGAGGATCTTTTTACAGCTTTGAGAAATCTAAACGAAAATAACCTATAAGAAAACCGCCTTGACAACGCAAGGCGGCAGAAGTATACTTTAGATAAGAAGATTGTTCGCTCGTAGGAAGGCGGTCAGTCGAAAAGAGATTCTTTGAACCGTCTAACGTTTCGTTAGGCGGTTTTTGCCATTAACCCTGTTTTTTACAACAGGCGATAATGGCTACAATTAAAATGCAAAACTGAAATAAATCAGAGTATGTTACATAATTCATGCCATCACCCCCTCTTTGCAAAAATGGGATGACTAGACCGCCGAAGCGAACGCTGTTCTCATTCGGCTGTATACTGCAAATGAGTATAGCATATCTTTGAAAATTCGACAACAAAAAACAGCGGGCATCCCCGCTGTTTTTCTATTATATCAGTCTATATCATCCATATTTCACTGTCAGATTTACATAAGAAATATGCTCCCGCATAGCCGTATATGCTGTCTGATAATCGCCGTTTTTAATGGCTTCGATGACCTTGCCATGCAGTTCGATCGTCACATCAATGACCCTCGGATTCTGAATCAGTGATTCTCGCAGAGAAAGGCGAATCCCCTTTTCAAAGGATTCCTTTGCCGCGATCATGGTGCTCATCAGAAGCTTATTATGCGTTGCGGCAGACACCTGCATATGAAACATCGAATCGTAATCCACGAACTGGTTTACATCATGGCGATGCTCTTTCATCTTTTCATAGCAGTATTCCAGCTGTGCAATGTCCTCAGGCGTTGCCCGCTTCGCCGCATAGCTCGCCGTTTCCCCCTCCAGCATATAGCGGAATTCGAGCAAGTCGTTCAGATCAGAATTTTCCACGGTAATGCTGAATGGTGCAATATTTACGATATTATCAATTTCATTGACAAATGTGCCCGCTTTGGAGCGACGGATAAAGCTGAATACAGCAAGAGCCGTATAGGCTTCCCGCAGGGTACTGCGTCCCACGCCCAAAAGCTCGCTGACCACATTTTCATTCGGCATCATATAGCCTGCAGGCAGCTTCCCGCTGATGATCAGTTCCTTAAAACGCTGAAACAACTGCTGTGCAATATTATTTTTTCCTAAATCTTTTTTCAGATATTCGGCATTTTCCAACAAATATTCCCTTTGTTCCATGAAATACCTCCCCCGCCCTTTGACCTGTACTTATGCAATATGATAGCATTTCTTTTATTTTATGACAAGTCTTTTAAGGCTTCGGGAAACTGTATTCATCCTGTATTTCAGAAAGAGGAATATCCTTTCCAAGCAGGAAGCAGGCTGTTTCCTGATGGATCTCTTTCAGACGGGTATAGTCCTTCGGACGGATATTTGCATTTCGCTCCGCTTCGGGCAGTGTCAGCCGTTCATATACACTGCGTACCACAAAATCATTCTGGTTCTGTGCATTTCTGAACTGTGTCCAGATCGGCACAAAAGAAACGTCTGTTACATTCGGTGCTTCCTCACCCACCTGTTCTACTGTCAGATTCAGCACAATAGAGGCATTTCTGGGCGGTGTGGTCTGGGAAGAAATGAAGTTCCCCAGAGAATAAATGATAAACCCGTCATGCACACCGTTTCCATGGTCGATTTTACGGTATTCCATACGCTGCAGCACATGTGGATGGCTTGCCAGTACGATATCCGCACCCGCTTCAAACATCCTGTCTGCCCACTGCACAAAAATGTCCCTTGGCTCGGTTTCATATTCATTGCCCATATGCGGCAGAACCACCACGACATCCGCTTCCTGTCTTGCCTTCTGAATATCTTTCGTTATCAGTTCTTCATCCAGCAGATTGACAAGATATGCATCGGGAATGGGAATCCCATTGGTACTATAGGTATAAGACAGGAATGCAAAGCGAATCCCGTTCACATCCTTATAAAAAACAGTATCCCTTTCTTCCTGAGAGCGGTATGTCCCCACATGGTCGATTTCATAGGCATCCAGCCTGTCCAGTGTACGGATTAGCCCTGCTTTGCCCGTATCCATGCTGTGATTGTTTGCGGTTGTCAGCACATTGAAGCCTGCATCCTTTACAGCATCCAGAAAGCTGTCGGGCGTATTAAAGCAGGGGAAAGAAGCATACGGTCTGTCAGGCCCCCCAAAGGTCAGCTCCAGATTTCCGATCACAAGATCCTTATCCGCAAAATAGGGCTTCATATCCTGAAAATTGTGCATAAAATCATACGTCCCTGCCGCAGAATCATAGGCTTCGTTATACTGATAATCATGCACCATGATGTCTCCGACAACTGCCATGGTCACTGTTTTTACCAACGGTATCTGTTCCCCTGCCGTGGCTGTGAATGTCTGTTTCTCTGCGCATCCTGCCAGAAGAAGTACCGAAAGCAGCAGCGAAAATATTGTTTTTTTCATACCAGATCCCTCCCCGTCTTCTGTAATCCTTTATCTATCTGCGTCCCTGCAGATAGCACAACTGCCCCGAACTTATACAAGTTCAGGGCAGTTTCCTGTTTTTCTTATTTCATTAATTCTTCCCATTCCTCTTTGTAAGGATTTTCTTTTTTCAGATTTTTTCTGGATATCACAAATGCAACGATACAGCACGCTACAGGAAACATCATATACAGGAAAAATACAGGCTCATTGCAGATCACTGCCAGACCAATCGCTATCAGAATGACAACACCGATAACTGCCAGACCGGGCCAGATGGTTTTTGCCTTTGCCGCTACTACGCCTTCTACAAAAACCGCACATACCAGCAAAGAAAACGCCTGACCATACTCTAAAATTGTTTCTAACATAAAAGCACCTCTGTTTTTTAGATTTACGCCCCTCTTTTTATAGTAGCATCCTGCCCTGCAAAAGTCAATCTGCACTTAGAAGCCGCCCCCGCCGCCGCCGAAAGTGCGTCCGCCGCTGTTAAACGTACTGGAGCCGCCGCCCCAAGAGCCTTTATCATCGTCATCTTTAGGAATAGGCACCATTGTTGTACGTGTATTGACAAAACTGTTTCTATCCGTGGAAAGATATAAGCCATTCTGCTTCAGATAGGCTTCCCCTGCAGAATACGGGCGTACATTTTTACACGCACTTCTCATGAATGCAACAGAAATTGCCGCAACGATCAGAGAAAAGAAAAATGCAATCATCAGTAAAAATGCGGATGCCTCTCCATCACTGATTTCTGCTTCATATTCGGAAACATAATTGGGATCTGTCAGATATTTCTGATATTCCGCATTGTAATGATTCATATCATTTACAAGCGTTTCCATCCCCCAGAAATAATATCCGTCGGCAAAATCCCCCTGCATATTGCTCCACATTTTTTCCAGATAATAGTCTGTAAAAACATCAATGGCTTTGCCGCTGGTTACGATCTGCGCTTCTCTGCTGGTCATATCCACTACAAAGATCACACCGTCATAATTCGCACCAACACCCAGATCCTGTTCAATATAGAAATCTGCACCATATTCCCGCACAGACATACCTTCTGTATCATAAGTCGTCAGAAATGCCAGATCCATACCCCAATCCTGCACCATGGCCTCTGCCATCTGCTGCAGTTCAGCTTCTTCTTCGCCTGTCAGCAGGTCTGCATAGTCAAATACCTTCTGTGTACCTGCAAAGACAGGAAATACAAAGCTTACCAGACATACTACAAGGGCAAAAATAAACTGTTTTCCTTTTTTCATCAGAATCCACCTCCCAGGAACACGGCAACCGCACCGCTGATGATAAAGCAGATAAAGAAAATGATGAAAAACCATTTCCATGCCTGACTGCCGCTGACAGGCAGTTCGCCGACAATTTTACCTGTCTGTCCATTCATGGCAAACAGATACTCTTTATCTTTATATTTGCTCATCAGCATCCATACAGGCAGGAGCATATAGGTCTGTTTATCCGAGGAAAAATCTGTGTGACAGCGTACACCATACACACGGTCATAGGCTCTGCCCTGACCTGCCATATTTTCCACGCCGGGTGTAATACGCTGTGTCATACGATCATACAGATCTTTCGGCTCATAGCTGTATTTTTCAGCCAGAAAACCACTCAGATAGCTCATATCAAAGGGACGCTTTTTGTCGATATGGAACGGCTCCAGTGCATCCATCAGATCATCCCGCATTTTTTCAGAGGCATCCAGAGGGATGTTTTCAAAGTCCATGCGGCCTGCTCTGTGAATATGATACGAGTCTGTTTTGGTATAGATATAACGGCTGTCACTCCAAGTACGCACATCCTCGCCTGTTGCATGGTAATCAAAATCCGCACGGCAGTCAAACAGCCAGAAAGGCACATAAACCCCTGTAATCTTTTCCAGACGCTGTTCGGAGGTATAGCCTTTTGGCAGAAGCTTTTTGCCTTTGCAAAGGTTCAGAAAGGCTTTTTTTGCATCCTCTTTATCTGTTTCAAAGGGAATCACTGCCGCAGGGCGGTGCTTGCCTGTCAGCTGTGCGGGCAATACCGTAGGATTGCCGCAGAATACGCAGAAAGTTGCCGCTGTTACGGCATCTGTCACGATCTCCGCACCGCAGGAGGGGCACACGAACCCCCGCATATTTTCCATGCCGTCGTCTGACTGCTGAATATTTTCGTTATACTGATATTCAACAGTACTGGTATCTTTCTCCGCTTCTTCATAGGGCTTGACTTCGTAATCATCGTCCTTTATGTCTGCCCCTCTTTGCTCCAGCTGTTCCCTGTCGAATTTGCCGTCACAGTAATCACATACCCACTGATCCGCTTTCCCATCAAAGCGCAGATACGCCCCGCAATCGGGACAGAGATAGGTCAATGCAGTATTTTCCATATGCATCCGTCCTTTCTGTTGTTATGTATATTTATCTGTTTCATATTTATTTTTTGTGGTCGATTTCTTTCAGATACGCCGCTGTAATGATACCCGTCGGCAGAGCAAATACCACAATCCCCACAAAGGAGGTAATAATGGCAATGACCTTGCCGATATCCGTAACGGGGTGAAAATCTCCATAGCCCACAGTCGTCAGGGTAATCGCAGACCAGTATACCGCATCGAGATAGGTTGAAAAGGTCTGCGGCTCCATCTGAAAGAGCAGTAAAGCCGATACCAGCACATATCCGCCTGCCAGATAACAGACCGTCAGAAGATCATCCTTTTCCTTGCGGAATACCCTCAGCATCAGATGAAAGCCCGTGGAATACCGAAGCAGTTTGAGTGTACGCAGACACTTCGGCAAACGCAGGATACGGAATAGCTTCAGTCCGGAATCCAACGGTGTCACAGAAGAAAGAATCGTAATCAAATCAATCAGTGCAAATGGCGTAAAAGGATATTTCAGATACGCCTTCTTTCCATACTGTTTAAATTTAAAATCCGCTGTCCACCATCTCAAAATATAATCCACTGTAAAGATAAGCGCAGTTCCCCAATCCATCCAGTAAAATGCAGGATATACCTCTTTGAAACAAAGTGGAAGAATGCTTACAAAAATACAGAAAATCATAAATCTGTCATAAAACAGACTCAACTGTTCTTTATGGTCTGCCTTTTCGAGCATCACATAGATACGCCGCTTCATAGCAAATTCCCTCTTTCAACTTCTTTACAGGTGCATTTCGTTTGCTGGAAACGAAATGACAAAAAAAGACACTCTGCCTCAGATATTTCTTCAAAGGCTTAGTCTGCATAAAACAGCTGTACCCAGCCGTTATTTTCTGCATAACCAACGCCGATCTTTTCAAACTGTACGTTCATGATATTTCTTCTGTGACCGTCAGAATTCATCCATGCCTGTACCACCTGCTCGGGGCTTCTCTGTCCCAAAGCAATATTTTCGCCTACCGCACTGTAACCGTTGATATTCACATCATCCAGAACCGTAAAACAGCTTGTGCCATCGGGACGGTCATGGGAATATTTTTCTTTCAACTCATCTGCACGGATCAAAGCCGCCTTGTCCAGTTTCGTCATGGTACCAAGAGCAGGAAGACCTTCTTTTTCCCTTTCTTCATTTGTCAGACGGATGACTTCTGCAATAAAGCGTTCTGCTTTTTCTTCGTCCGTTTCTTCTTTTTCTACAGGTACAGATGTGGGCTTCTGCACAGTATCGCCAGCCCAGGGAGTTGTGATGGAAATACTGCTTGTTGCAGTATCCCAGCCCACAGTAAAGCCCAGCAGATCCCCCAGATCACGCAGTTTGAAATAGGTATAGCCGTCAATCACATAAGAATGGCTGTTTGCAGGCTTACCGTTGATATTGAGCTTTGCCAGATTGGGGTTTGCATACGCCGCAAATGCAGTTGTACCCATGCCCATTGTCAGAATTGCCGCCAGTGCCAGTGTCATACATTTTTTCATAAAAAATCCCCCTTTTTTCTCATTTGTTTACGAAAAGAAGGACTCCTGTCGGAATCCTTCTTTGATACATTTTTATATCCGTGCAGCAGAATCAATGCTTATGCTTCTTCTGTTTCTTCCACTTCTTCTGTTACTTCTTCTTCAACCGCTTCTTCTTCAGCGATTTCTTCTTCCGCTGCTACCTCTTCATAAGTAGGACCCCAGCCTTCTGCATAAATCATTGCTTCGCCGTTTTCATAATAAGGTACTACGCAGAAACCTGTGCAGTAAGGACCATCGGGATTTTCAAAATCATCTGTTGTATATACTTCGCCGTTCAATGTCACTGCATAGCCATTATAGGATTGTACATTTACACAATTATCTGTAGTAATATTCAGACCCTCAACCATTGCACGTACTCTTACGAAGGGATCTTCCAGAGTCAGGTTCAGGTGGTTGCCTTCTGTTGCTTCTTTCACAACGATGCCTGTACCTTCTGCAAATACACAGCCTTCATCGATTGTTACGTTTGTATCACGGTCGGAAATGATTGTCAGACCTTTTTCAAATACGCAGTTTGTGAAGGAAACTTCATACTGTGCAAATGCTGTATTATACTCTGTTCTTGCTTCTGCTGCAGGGCAGATCAGAACCACTTCTTCTACAAAAGTTTCATCTTCAAAAGCATACGCAGTTTCTGTTTCCAGTGTATATTCAAATGCGCCTGTTTCTTCGTCTACAGTTTCTTCTGCTGTCACTTCAGCGGAATTGATGCCGATCATTCTTGCTGTTTTATCCCATGTTACTTCAAAGCCCAGAGCATCACCCAGATCACGCAGTTTGAAGTAGTTGTAACCATCGATGTTATAAGCTGTCAGATCAACTTCTTCACCGTTTACCATAATAGGATCATGAGAATGATGAGCAGTTGCTTTTTTCGCAAATTCAGCAGCATCTGTACCGCCATCGTACGCTTTATATGTTGCACCTGTCTGCAGTGCAGTCATTCTTGCTTCCTGATCCCAGTCCACGTTAAAACCAGCTTCTGTGCCAGCCAGTGCTTTTGCCACGTCACGCAGTTTGAAGTATGTATAGCCATCAATTGTGTAAGCCTGAGGTGCGATTGCTTTGCCGTTTACTGCTACACCTGCGTTGGACAGTTCAGCCTTTGCTTCTTCGGCAACAGCACATTCTTCTTCTACTGCTTCTTCTTCAGCGATTTCTTCTACCGCTTCTTCTTCAGCAATTTCTTCTGCTTCCGCTTCTTCAGCAATTTCTTCTGCTTCTGCTTCTTCAGCGATTTCTTCTGCTTCTACTTCTTCAGCAATTTCTTCTGCTTCCGCTTCTTCAGCGATTTCTTCTGCTTCCGCTTCTTCAGCGATTTCTTCTGCTTCTTCAGCAGATTCTTCTACTGCCACAACAGGTTCTTCTGTTACAGCATCGTTAGCCAGTGCGTTTACGCTGAATGCAGAAGATACCATTGCTGCTGTCATAGCCAATGCTACAAATTTTTTCATATTACCCTACCTCCTGAAATATAAAAACAAACATATATTTTTTAGATTGTTTTTTACAGCCTGATCTAAAAACGGCTTTTCCTAAAGGCATTATAACAATATTTCCAAAGATTCGCAATTCTTTTTTCTTTCTTTATGCAAAACCACAAGAGAAAGTCTTTATCCGACACAGTTCCGATTTCTACCGATTCATCCCATAAATGCAAAAGGCTGCTGTAAAAATATACAGCAGCCCTGATTTTTTATTCGTTTGTCTGATTTTCGGCAGTTTCTTCATCCATGTCCTGTTCAGAAATTTTAGCAATGCCCACAACGGTCACGCCTTCATCCAGATTGATGAGCTTCACGCCCTGCGAAATTCTGCCGTAGTTGGAAATATCCCTGCCGCGCAGGCGGATGATCACACCTTCGGAAGTAATCAGCATCAGTTCATCTTTTTCCTCTACGAGCAGTACGCCTGTCAGCAGACCTGTTTTTTCTGTCAGCTGATGAATCTTCAGCCCTTTGCCGTTTCTGTTCTGCAGATTGAACTGTTCCACATCGGTGCGTTTGCCGAAGCCTCTTTCGGTTACATTCAGAATCTTTGCACCCTCTGCCATCTTCACAGCAGAAACTACATAATCGCCTTCATTCAGCGTGATTGCTTTTACACCGCTTGCAGATCTGCCCATGGGGCGTACGTCTTCTTCTTTGAAGCGGATACCCATGCCATGACGTGTGGCAACAAAAATCTGATCCTGCGCTTCTGTTGTCATAACAGAAATCAGGTCATCGTCTTCTCTGAGGTTTACTGCAATCAGCCCGCTTTTACGGATATTTGCGAAGCTGGTCATATCTGTTTTCTTGATCAGACCCTGTTTTGTAACAAGTGTCAGATACTGGTCTTCTCTGAATTCATTTGCAGGAATCACTGCCATAATCTTTTCGTCCGCACTGATTTCCAGCAGATTCACAATGGCAATGCCCCTTGCGGTTCTGCCCGCTTCGGGGATTTCATAGCCTTTCATGCGGTATACCTTGCCTTTATTCGTAAAGAACAGCAGGTTATCATGTGTGGATGCAAGGAACAGGTCTTTTACATAATCCTCTTCCCTTGTCTGCATACCGATGATTCCTCTGCCGCCTCTGTTCTGGCTCTTATAGGTATCCAGAGGCATACGTTTTACATAGTTCAGATGAGAAAGCGTAAATACGCAGGTTTCTTCGTCAATCAGATCTTCCACATCAATTTCGCCGGGGTTCTGCATCAGTTTTGTACGGCGTTCATCGCCGTATTTTTCTCTGATTTCGGAGATTTCGTCTTTAATGACACCCAGCAGCAACTTTTCATCTGCCAGAATGGTTTTATAGTATGCAATCTTTTTCTGCAGCTCTGCATATTCGGCATCAATCTTTTCTTTTTCCAGACCCTGCAGTCTTCTCAGCTGCATTTCCAGAATCGCCTGTGCCTGCACTTCGGACAGACCAAAGCGTTCCATCAGTCTTTCCTTGCCGTTATCGTAGCTCGTACGGATGATGCGGATGACTTCATCAATGTTGTCAATCGCAATCCGCAGACCTTCCAGAATATGCGCACGTTTTTCTGCCTTATCCAGATCGAATTTCGTTCTTCTGGTTACAACATCTTCCTGATGCTTCAGATATTCTTCCAGCATCTGTTTCAGATTCAGAATCACGGGCTTGCCGTCTACCAGTGCAAGCATATTTGCGCCGAAGGATTCCTGCAGCTGTGTGTATTTATACAGCTGATTCAGAATGACATTGGCATTGGCTTCTTTCTTGATTTCGATGATGATTTTAATATCATCCCCTGCGGATGCATCATACAGATCGCTGATACCTTCCACACGTTTTTCCTTTACCAGTTCTGCAATCTTTTCGATCAGACGCAGTTTATTGACCATGTAAGGGATTTCTGTTACCACAATGCGTTCTCTGCCGTTATGGGTTTCGATTTCCGCTGTGGAGCGCACAATGATTTTGCCTTTCCCTGTTCTGTAAGCCGCACGGATACCGCTTTTGCCCAGAATATTCGCACCTGTCGGGAAGTCGGGGCCTTTAATATGCTCCATCAGTTCTTCAATGTCTGTATCCTTTTCTGCAATCTTGTTATCAATCATGCAGACAATCCCGTCAACGACTTCGCCCAGATTATGGGGAGGGATGTTTGTCGCCATACCAACAGCGATACCGCTGGAGCCGTTGATCAGCAGGTTCGGGATACGGGCAGGCAGAACTGTGGGTTCTTTTTCATTTTCGTCATAGTTCGGTACAAAATCAACGGTATTCTTTTCGATATCCGCCAGCAGTTCCGCTGTGATCTTGGACATACGGGCTTCTGTGTAACGGCTTGCCGCTGCACCGTAGCCGTCGATAGAGCCAAAGTTGCCGTGACCGTCTACCAGCATATAACGCATGGAGAAGTTCTGTGCCATACGCACCATTGCCTGATAAATGGAGCTGTCACCGTGGGGATGGTATTTACCCATGGTATCGCCGACGATACGGGCGGATTTACGATAGCCCTTATTGGGGTCGAGATTCATTTCGTTCATGGAGAACAGAATTCGACGCTGTACGGGCTTCAGACCGTCACGCACATCGGGCAGTGCTCTTGCAACGATAACGCTCATTGCATAGTCGATATAGCATTTCTGCATTTCTTTGTTAATATCTATCGTGACGATCTTGTCTATTTCTTTATTTTCATTTTCCATTCTTTCACCTCAAATTCTTTGGGACGCTGTCCCAAACCCTGCAAGGGGGTAACCCCCTTGACCCTATTTGCAGAAACTGTCGTTTCTGCGAAAACAAAAAACCGAAAAAATACAAACTGATTCTTTTTTATTTTCTTTATTCGTTTTATTAAAAGTCCATTTCAGCGTACTGTGCATTTTCTTCAATGAACATTCTTCTGGGTTCTACCTCATCGCCCATCAGCATACTGAAAATCTGGTCTGCCAGTACGGCATCGTCGATGGTTACCAGTTTCAGGATACGATGTTCCACCGCCATTGTGGTATCTCTGAGCTGATCGAAGTCCATTTCCCCCAGACCTTTATATCTCTGTACTTCCTTAATGCCTGTTCTGCCGATTTCCTGATACAGGGCTTCGAGCTGTGCATCGTCATACACATAATAGTGCTGTTTGTTTTTCTCCACACGATACAGAGGGGGCTGTGCGATATATACCTTGCCTTCTTCAATCAGTCTGGGCATATAGCGATAGAAGAATGTCAGCAGCAGGGTACGGATATGCGCCCCGTCAACATCGGCATCGGTCATGATAACGATTTTATGATAACGGAGTTTTTCAATATCGAAATCTTCAGAAATGCCTGTGCCAAAGGCTGTAATCATATTTCTGATTTCTTCGCTGTTCAGGATTCTGTCCAGACGCGCTTTTTCTACGTTCAGGATCTTACCGCGCAGAGGCAGGACAGCCTGTGTTTTGGGGTCACGGGCTTTGATGGCAGAACCGCCCGCAGAGTTCCCTTCTACGATATAGATTTCACATTCATAGGGATCACGGCTTGTGCAGTCTGTCAGCTTACCGGGCATACGGGTATTTTCCAGACCTGTTTTACGGCGTACCAGTTCTCTTGCCTTTCTCGCCGCATCTCTGGCTCTGGAAGCCATCATACCTTTTTCGATGATGGTTTTGCCGATAGAGGGATTTTCTTCCAGGAAATATGTCAGATACTCACTCAGAACCCCCTCTACAGCCGCCTTGGCTTCGCTGGTGCCAAGTTTTGCCTTTGTCTGCCCCTCAAACTGGGGGTCTTCCACTTTGATGCTCACAACAGCTGTAATCCCCTCACGCACGTCTTCGCCGGAGAGCTTCTTGTCAGCGTCTTTGATGATGCCGATTTTCTTGCCGTAGTCATTCAGTGTTTTTGTCAGCCCCGATTTGAAGCCCACCAGATGCGTACCACCGTCGGGTGTATTGATGTTATTTACAAATGTGAAGATGCTTTCTGTGTAGCCATCGTTATGCTGGAAAGCGATTTCCACCAGTACGCCTTCTTTCTGCCCTGTCGCATAGAAAATATTTTCATACAAAGGCTGACGACTCTTATTCAGATATGCAACAAATTCCTTAATCCCGCCTTCATAGCAGAAGGAGTGGCTCTGTTCCATGCCGATTCTTTCATCTTTCAGATTGATTCTGAGACCTTTTGTCAGGAAAGCTGTTTCACGGAAACGCTGTTTCAGAATATCGTATTCAAAGACTGTTTCTTCAAAAATTTCCTTATCGGGCAGGAAATGCACATAAGTGCCTGTGATGTCTGTTTCGCCAATCACAGTTACGGGACAAAGCACGTTCCCGCGGGAATATCTCTGTTCGTGGATTTTGCCGCCTCTGTGCACCTGTACGGTTACTTCTTCAGACAGTGCATTCACAACAGACGCACCTACGCCATGCAGACCGCCGGAAACCTTATACCCGCCGCCGCCGAATTTCCCGCCGGCATGGAGGATGGTATATACCATTTCCAATGCGGACATCCCTTTCTGTTCGTTGATATCTACAGGAATCCCGCGCCCGTTATCCATAACGGAAATGGAATTGCCTTCGTGGATGGTAACGGTAATTTCACTGCAGAAGCCCGCAAGTGCTTCGTCTACAGAGTTATCTACAATTTCATAAACCAGATGATGCAGCCCCTTAGAGCTTGTGGAACCGATATACATACCGGGACGCTTTCTGACAGCCTCCAGCCCCTCCAAAACCTGAATCTGATTTGCATTATATTCAGATGACATCAAATCCCTCTCTTTCGGTTGATTTTTGTCTTATTTTTCGGATAAATGTTTCTATCAGCAAAACTTGTTTTTGCAATCTCTTTATTATAGCATTTTTTCGTTGATTTTACAATGTTTTCCGTTGTTTTTTGAAAATATTTTTCTATGTATTACTACCTTAATATTTAGAAAGGGACGCTTTTTCAAAAAGTGTCCCTTTCGTCTTTTTCTCCCTGCGGTGTGATCTGTCCATTTTCCACATAAAACAGATTATCCGCACCAATATATTTTTTTATGGAATCCTCGATTCCCGTACAGGTAATGAACGCCTGCAGATCGCCGATACTCTCCAATAGAAACCGCTGTCTGTTTTCATCCAGCTCGGAAAATACATCATCGAGAAGCAGAATCGGGTCTTCCCCCGTTTCCTCCTGAATCAGATCAATTTCGGCAAGCCTTGCCGCAAGTGCCGTTGTCCGCTGCTGTCCCTGCGAGCCGTATATCCTGACTTCCTTTCCGTTTACGGCAAAGAAAATATCATCCTTATGCGGGCCGCTCTGGGTTGCGCCGAAGAAGATATCCCGCTCCTGATTCCGTTTCAGCTTCTCAGAAAGCTGCTCTGCCTCACAGCTCGGTTTATATACCGTCTGCAGGCTGTCCCTGCCCCCTGTCAGCGCAGAAAGCTTTTCGGCGGCTATTTTATCCAGCTGTTCTATAAAACGCTTCCTTGCGTCTATCACACGCTCTCCGTACATTGTTAGCTGCATGTCCCACATGGAAAGGGATTCTATCAGTTCGGGTTTCTTCTGTATCTGCTTCAGAAGATTATTTCTTTGTTTCAGAATATGATGATACTGCTGCAGATCAAAGGAATAGACCTTATTCAGCTGACAAAGCTCCATGTCAAGAAACCGCCGCCGCTCTGCGGGGCCGTCCTTAATCAGAGAAAGATCCTCGGGAGAAAATACAACGGCATACATCGTGCCAAACAATTCTTCCAGTTTTTTCACAGGCAGTCCGTTGATGGCAATGCCCTTTTTTTCCTTTCGTTTCAGGTGCACATCTATGCGTTCCTGCCGTTTGCCGCTCTCAATCAGCGTACGGATATGACTTTCCTCCGCCCCGAAGCCAATCATCTGCTGATCGCTGTTTCCCCTAAGAGATTTTCCCATGGCACAGAAATACAGGGCTTCCAGAAAATTGGTTTTTCCCTGCGCATTATCGCCGTAAATCACATTGATACCTGCCGCAGGTGTGATATGCAGTTGGTGCAGATTCCGAAAGGACTGCAGGGACACCTCTTTAATACGCATATTTATTCACCCACTTTTTATAAAAGCAAACAGGAACGTGCTGCAAATTGTCTACATATCACGGACACGTTCCTGTTATATTCATGCTTATTTTCTATTGATTTCTGTTCTGAATGCTTCTAACAATGTTTCCAGCATTGCTTTTCTTTCTTCGAAAAATGTCAGTTTTTCTGTCTGTTCATCATCCTCGAAATACGCATATTCCTCGGGCCACTCTACCCACTCTGTAAAGTGTTCTTCCATATCGGCAAGCACTTCCTTTGCAAGTGTCAGCACAGACAGAGGATAGGTATATTCTTCCGGGCCGTATACGCTTTCCGCAGTGATCTTTGTCGTATCTCCGTCAATCACAACTGTAAACGCAGAGCCTTCTTCGTCAAAATGCAGTTTAACAGGGGTATCATTTTTAAGCCCCTCTGTAAATGCCTGCATACATTCTGCGGGAATATCCTGTATATAGCTGCCAAGCCCCTCAAAGTCGCCGATGAGGATATCTGTCCAGCCATTTCTGGGCTTTTCAAACATTGTTTTTTCCTCCCATTACTTTTCTTTTTCGGGCAGTTCACTGATAAAGGTAGAGCCAAGTACCAGTACTGCACCGATTACGCCATGCAGTCCCATTGCTTCCTTCAGGAACAATGCAGACAGCAGGATTGCCACAATCGGGTCAACATAACTGAAAATCGCAATCGTATGTGCATTCAGATCCTTCATGGAACCGAAATACAGTACATACGCAACCCCTGTATGTACGATACCGACAAACAGCAGCATACCAACAGAAAAAGGTGTCAGAAGTGCCATCAGTTCGCCCAGAGGCTCTGTCAGCAGGATATAGGGAAGCAGTACCACTGCCGCTGTTCCCAGCTGCATGATGGTTTTATCATATGCGGAAATTTCTGTGATCTTTTTGTTCATCAGGATTACGGTTGCGTAGAATACCGCAGCCCCCAGACCATACAGAACGCCTTTTGCTTCAGACAGCGCAGGAATCCCTGTTTCCAGTACACCCGAAACGAATACCATACCCAGCAGGGCAAAAGCAACACAGATCATCTGTTTCATGCTCAGTCTTTCCTTTAACAGAACGGGCGATACCATAATGACAAAGATTGGTGCCAGATAGTAACACAATGTCGCTGTAGCAACCGTGGTATAACGATAGGCCTCAAACAGCAGTATCCAGTTGACCCCCAGAGCGATACCCGAGAAAATCAGCATTTTCAGATTTTTCTGAATGGCTTCTTTGGAAATGCTGCTTTTTCTGAGCATCAGAAACAGGAATACAAAAATAGAACCGACAAACCCGCGTACCAGTGCCAGTACACTGGAGGGCAGCGGGACATATCGTACAAAAATACCGATCGTACCAAAAATAAACATGGACGCAATCAGCTGCAGTTTCGCTCGATTGGCTGTTCCCATGCGCAACGCCTCCTTATGCTTCTGCTTCTACAGTCACTGTGCCAACGCCTTTTACTTCCACAACATCCCCGTGACGGATTTTTTTGCCGCGTTCGGATGCCTGTTCGCCGTTGACAAAAACCATACCTTCTGCCAGATAGTATTTCACATCAGAGCCCTGATCCACCAGCCCTGCCAGCTTCAGTACCTGCTGTAATTTGATAAATTCTGTCTGAATCATAACTTTTTCCATATCTATTCTCCTTTCTGAAAACCGTGGGACGCTGTCCCACACCCTGCAAAAATCTTGAGGGCTTTGCCCTCAAACTCCCGGCAGGGAAATAATTTCCCTGCACCCTTATTTGCAGAAACTTCGTTTCTGCCGAAAAATTTCAGTTTGTCCGCCGAAGGCAAATAAAAGTTTTTGCCTCGCTTTTTTCAAAAAGCGAGTGGGGTCCGGGGCAAAGCCCCGTATTCTGCCCCAAGCGGGTTTTTGAAGGGGGTCACAGGGGGAAACTTTTCCCAAGTAAAGAAAGTTTCCCCCTGAAAACTTCGGTTTCCTTAACAATTATAATTATGCATCAATTATACAATTTAACCCATTCTCTTGTCTTACATCCTCAGAGGCAGGATCAGATATTTGAAAGAATCGCCTTCTACAGGCAGGATCGTACAAGGACTCAGGGAAGCCATGAAATGAATCTTCACGGAATCTTCTTCAATGGAGCGCAGTGCCTCGATCAGATATCTGGGGTTGAAAGCGATGGAAAGATCTTCGCCCTCCATTTCCGCTGCCACATTTTCATGGGATGTGCCCATATCACTTTTTGCTGTAATATCCAGACCCTGTGGATGAATCATGATTCTGACAGGAGTCTTTCTGTTATCTCTGGAAACCAGTGAAGCACGTTCCAGTGCCTGAATCAGTTCGTTTTTATCCACAATTACCTTTGTTTTGTAATCATCAGAAAAGCTTTGTGCATAACGGATGAATTCGCCTTCGATCAGACGGGATACCATAACAGCTGTCCCCAGATCAAACAGGATATGTTTGTCTGTCAGATATATGGACAGTGTCGCATCGTCTTCCGCAGACAGGATTTTATTCAGTTCTGCCAGTGTCTTTCCGGGAACGACAACTTCTGTTTCTTCGCTGTTATGCAGCAGAGGATTTTTACGGAAAGAAATTCTGTATCCGTCTACGGATACCAGATTTACCGCCCCCTGCTTCAGTTCAAACAATTCCCCTGTCAGTACGGGTTTGCTGCCATCCTGTGCAATGGAGAAAATTGTCTGGCGAATCATATCTCTGAGCTTGCTCTGGTCCATGGAATAGGATTTATCCTGTTCCACTTCAGGCAGAGGAGGGAAATCTTCTCCACTCTGGCCCATAATTTTAAATTCAGATGTACCGCTGAGGATGGACACGGCATAGCTTTCATCTGTTTCGATGGTAACAAATTCGCCGTTTACTCTGCGAACAATGTCATTAAAAATACGTGCTTCAATCGCAACTTCCCCGAATTCGGAAATTTCCGCTTCGATTGGTGCAGTACGGATACCGATTTCCAGATCGCTGGCTGTCATAATGAATCCTTTTTCGTTGGTTGTCAACAGGATACATTCCAGAATTGGCAGTGTTGTGCGGTTGGATACGGCTTTATTCACAATATTGATATACTGTAACAGTAAATCTTTGTTGCAGGTCAGCTTCATGTTGTGTACAACTCCTTTTTTCACAAGTAAAGTAAATATAAATAAGATTTAATCAGTCGTAGTCGTAGTAGGGGCTGTGGGTTTGTGGAAAACCCGTATATTGCCCGAAATTACGGCAAAAATAACTTTGGAAAACCTTGTGGATAAATCAATTTTTTTCACAGCGTTATCCACTTTGTCCACATTGGACGGAAAAATCTAAAACTTGTCCACAAAATTTCCAGAGCAATTCCACATAGGACTGTGGAAAAAAGACCTTGGGACTCTGTCCCAAACCCTGCGGGGGACGTTGTCCCCTCGACCCCTACAAGGGGAATGATTCCCCTTGACCTCCGTTTGGCAAAAACTATCGTTTTTGCCGAAAAAATTAGATTTATCCGCCGAAGGCAAATAAAAGTTTTTGTCTCGCTTTTTTCAAAAAGCGAGTGGGGGTCGGGGCAAAGCCCCGCATACTTCCCCAAGTGGGTTTTTGAGGGGGTCATAGGGGGAACTTTTCCCAAGAAAAGAAAGTTCCCCCTATATTTAGGCTTCTTTAATCTCTTTTTCTAATTGCAGAATCGTCTTTTGCAGATCTGCGTCAGTTTCCAGCTGTTTTTCAATCTTGGAAATGGCATGAATTACCGTTGTGTGGTCACGTCCGCCAAAGCTGTCGCCAATCTTTGGCAGGGAAATATCCAGTAGCTTTCTGCAAAGATACATGGAAACCTGTCTGGGGAAAGCAATTGCTTTCGGTTTTTTGCTGCCCTGAATATCTTCTACACGGATATTGTAATGCTCTGCCACAATCTGCTGAATCAGATCGGGTGTCAGAGGTGTAGAAGTATGTTCACTGAAAATATCTTTCAGTGAATTTTCAGCCAGAGAAATAGAGATATCCTGATTTGTCAGTGTTGCAAAGGCAACAATACGGGTCAGTGCCCCTTCCAGTTCACGGATATTGGATGCAATATTTTTTGCAATGTATGCCATAACATCATCGGGAACAGTCAGTGTGTCACGTTCCGCTTTTTTGCGCAGAATCGCAATTCTTGTTTCATAATCGGGCGGCTGTACATCTGCAATCAGACCCCATTCGAAACGGCTGCGCAGACGATCCTCCAGTGTTTTGATTTCCTTTGGAGGACGGTCGGAAGAAATGATAATCTGTTTATTGGATTCGTACAGTGCATTAAAGGTATGGAAAAATTCTTCCTGGGTCCCTTCTTTTTTGGAAATGAACTGAATATCGTCAATCAGCAATACATCAATGTTGCGATATTTATTACGGAATTCTTCATTATTGTTGTTTTTGATGGAGTTAATCAGTTCATTGGTAAAGGTTTCGCTGGTAACATACAGAACCTTTGCACTGGGGTCCTTGTCCAGAATGAAATGTCCTACGGAATGCATCAGATGTGTTTTCCCAAGTCCGGAATTTCCGTATAAAAACAGGGGATTATATGCCTGTGCAGGGGATTCTGCAACGGCAAGAGAAGCAGCGTGTGCCATACGGTTGCTGCTGCCGACTACGAAAGAATCAAAAACATATTTCGGATTCAGATTCCGTGCCATTTCACTGGATGCCTTTTTTTCTGCTGCCAGATTATATGTCTGCAGCTTCTGAAGACCTCCGGCTTTCTGCTCTTTTTCTGTTAAAAAAATGATTTCATATTCTGTTTTGGTAACAAATTTAATTGCATTTCGGATAACAGGCAGATGCCTTTTTTCCAGTACGTCTTTGGAAAGTGCATTTTCTACCTGTAAAATGAATTTATTGCCCTCAATCCCGCAGGGGAGAATGGGTTTGATCCATGTTTCGAAGCTGACATCAAAAATCTCCTCTTTGATGATGTTCATGGCTTCTTCCCAGATCTGTTTGCTTTTTTCCATTCAAATGCCTCCTTATTAGTATTGAATACAGTTTACTTATCCACACAGAAAGGAAACTTTTCTGTGCAAAACCGCAAAAAAAGGATGCTTTTTTTGTAGTTATAAACAGTGCTTGAGAAATATCGGTTCACAAATTCCACATTGTGCGTCAGCCGTGGAAAATACAGACTTGTGGACAACTGCTGTCAGTATCTGTAAACAACAGTATCCGCAGGAAAATATAAGTTATCCACAAGGTTGTCAACAGGTTGTGGATAACTGAAAATTACGCTCTGCGGAAAATGTGGAATTTTGAAAAAGGGACTACTTTCTAAGTATATCAAAAGTTATCCACAGGTTCAATAAAAAAGTCACGCAAAAAAAACTCTATCAACAAAAAATAGTGATAAAATTGCAAAATTGTATACAATATATAAAAAAAACCGTCGCAAAAAGTCCGAATAATCCTTTTTTATTCGGACTTATCCAGAAATTTTCTGTGGAAATGTGGAAAAACCCGCATGGCGTGCGGGTTTGGGGCAAAAAATTTTTCTTGACGAGCCTTGCTTTTTTTAATATAATAGAGGCAGTGCTCATAAAAAGGGTGAGCAGAACCCGGAAATTAAAGGAGGTGCAAGAACCATGAGTAAAATGACATTCCAGCCTAAGAAAAGACAGAGAAGCAGAGAACACGGCTTCAGAAAAAGAATGAGAACAGCAAACGGCAGAAAAGTGCTTGCTGCTAGAAGAAGAAAAGGCAGAAAAGTATTATCCGCATAATATTTTCATATGACAAAAAATAAGGCCGCAGTTTGTGGCCTTTTGTTCGTCATGGAGAAAAAAAGCGGGCCGCAAAGGAGGTTGGCTTAAAATTATGAAATATACAGAATCTTTAAAAAAGAACTTTCAGTTTCGCCATGTGTATCACAGGGGCAGATCCATTGCCAACCGTCATCTGGTATTATATATGGTAAAAAACGGCACACATGATGCAAATAAGCTAGGGATATCCGTCAGCAAAAAGGTGGGCAAAAGCGTTGTCCGCTCTCATGTGACAAGGCTTATCAGAGAAAGCTACCGCAGCATGGAAGAAGAACTCAAACTGGGCTATGATCTGGTAGTCATTGCCCGTGTCAGCTGTGCAGATGCTTCTTACCATGAGGTCTGTCGTTCCTTGCGGCATCTTTTCAAAAAACAACAGCTTCTGCTGAGTGCGTCTGAAAGAAAGGACCGTCAGGTTAAATTAGAAGCAAAAGAAAAAGAAACAACTACAGGAAATGAGATGAATGAAAAATGATCAGAAATTGTGTTCCATTTTTGAAGAATTTGTATCATCAGAGTATGGAACTGCTTAAAAAAATTTTTCTGCTGTTGATTCGTTTTTATCAGGTAGGGATTTCTCCGTTAATTGGGCCGCGTTGTCGCTTTCAGCCGACCTGCTCCCAATATGCAATCATCGCCATTAACCGTTACGGCGTGGTCAGGGGCACATACCTCGCTGTCAGAAGGCTTTTGAAATGCCATCCTTTCCATAAGGGCGGCTATGATCCCGTACCTTGATTTTTACCTGTCCTTCGGGGCAAATATCTCTCATTGTTGGTTTTTAAGGAGGAAAAAATAGTGTTAGATTCCTATTTTGTGGGTGGCTTTGCACTGGATGCACTGCCTTCCGTGACACAGCCCGGTAAAATTATCGGCCCTGTTGCCAACCTGATGGGGGAACTGTACAATATGCTGTTTGAACTGCTGCACAGCTCTTCCAGCGTAGGTTCTCTTGGTCTGGCAATTATTGTTTTTACATTGATCGTGAAAGTAGTTCTGTTCCCTCTGATGATCAAGCAGCAGAAATCCTCTATCAAAATGCAGATGCTGCAGCCTGAACTGATGAAGATCAGAAAGAAATATGAAGGAATGACAGATCAGGTATCTCAGCAGCGTATGGCTCTGGAGATGCAGGAATTCCAGAAAAAGAACGGTATCAGCATGATGGGCGGCTGTCTGCCTATGCTGATTCAGCTTCCCATTCTGTATGCCCTGTTCTATCTGTTCCAGAGTGCATATGTATATGTAGACGTGATCGGTCAGAACTATACAGATATTGCAAATATCATCGTAAATATTCCCGCAAATCTGCGTATGGAAGTATTTATGCCCTACGCACAGGAGCTGGTAGATTCCTACCAGAGAGTAGAACTGTTGAAAGACGGTCTGGATATGGGCAATGTCAATGAAGTGGTTATGCTCGTAAGCCAGCTGAAGGCTGACGACTGGACAACTATCATGGCAGGTCTTGGCTCTGCAGGCGATGCACTGACACCCCTGCTGGCTACAAAAGCAGACATTGAAACATTCCTGACAATCCCTCTGGTTGCAAAAGCAGGTCTGGGCTTCCCCGGCATCATTATTCCAATCGCTGCAGGTCTGACAACATATCTGCAGTCCAAGATCATGATGATGATGAACCCTCAGCAGAATGACCCCAACAACCCTGCTGCGGCTATGACAAAATCCATGCTGTATACAATGCCTATCATGATGGGCTTCTTCTCCATCTCCATGCCTGCAGGTCTGGGTCTGTACTGGACAATCAGTAACATTTTCGGTATTATCCAGCAGGTTGTATTGCAGAAACATTATAAAAAGAAATTTATGGCGGAGGTAGAACAGTAATGGAAGAAATCAGAAAGAGTGCAAAAACCGTTGAGGATGCAATCGCAGCGGCTCTGAAAGAGCTGGGCGCATCCCGCGAAGAAGTAGATATTACAGTAATCGAAGAAGGCTCCAAGGGCTTTCTGGGGATGTTCGGTGGTAAGGATGCCGTTGTACTGGTAAAGAAAAACTTTAACCCCGAAAAAGAAGCAGAAGGCTTCTTAAGAGAAGTATTCCTGTCCATGGGTCTGATCGTAAAGATTAAGACAGAACTGAAGGACAAACATCTGCTGGTAGAACTGACAGGCGATGACATGGGGATTCTGATCGGTAAAAGAGGGCAGACACTGGATGCGCTGCAGTATCTGGTAAATCTGGTAGTAAACAAAAAAAGCCCTTACTACATCAGCGTAATGCTGGATACAGAAAACTACCGTCAGAGAAGAAAAGAAACTCTGGAAAGTCTGGCGTTTAATCTGGCGAAAAAAGTAAAACACACAAAGAGAAATGTCGTACTGGAGCCCATGAATCCTTACGAAAGAAGAATCATCCATTCTGCACTGCAGAATGACAGATTCGTTACAACATTCAGCGAAGGCGAAGAACCTTACAGAAATGTTGTTATTACTCTGAAATAAGAATTTTTGAAACCCGTTGTACGTTGCTGCATCGGGTTTTTCTTTTAGTATCTTGGGGGCGTTGCCCCCCAAACCCCCACGGGGGACGCTGTCCCCTCGACCCCTGCAAGGGGAATGATTCCCCTTGACCCCCATTTGCATCCGCATATATGCGGATGCGATATTAACGAAACTGAAACTTTTAATTTGCCTTCGGCGGATCAGTCGAATTTCTTCGGCAAAAGCGAATGCTTTTGCAAATAGGGTCGAGGGGGTTACCCCCTCGCAGGGTGTGGGACAGCGTCCCACGGTTTTCAAAAGGAGGAAGACTATGAAAAGAGAATATATGTTGGATGATGTAATTGCGGCGATTTCCACACCGATGGGCACAGGCGGGATCGGCATTGTGCGTATGACAGGTGCGGGCTGCATCGAGCTTGCGGATGAAATTTTCATCGGCAGAAAAAAACTGACAGAAAAAGCAACACATACCCTGTCCTACGGCAAGATTACAGACGGTAAGGACGGCGAAGTAATCGACGAAGTACTGGTTTCCGTGATGAAAGCCCCCCAGACCTATACCAAAGAGGATATCGTAGAAATCAACTGCCACGGCGGTTCTCTGGTAACCAGACGCGTACTGGAAGCGGTGCTGAAAACAGGCGCAAGACTGGCAGAGCCCGGCGAATTTACAAAAAGAAGCTTTCTGAACGGCAGAATTGACCTGACACAGGCGGAAGCGGTAATTGATCTGATTCATTCCAAAACAGAGCTGTCCCGTCAGGCGGCAGTGAATCAGCTGGAAGGCAGACTGAAAACAGCTGTCAGAGAAATGCGTGACGAAATTCTGGATATGATCGCTTCTATCGAAGCAGTGATCGACTATCCCGATTATGATATTGAGGACGAAACCTATGGCAATATGGGACAGGGAGCGACAAAGCTGCTTGCGAAAATGGAACAGCTGCTGGAAGGTGCTGACCGCGGGAAAATCATTCGTGACGGTCTGCAGACCGTTATTGTCGGTAAACCCAATGTGGGGAAATCCTCTCTGCTCAACTGGCTGCTGGAAGAAGACAGAGCAATCGTAACAGATATCCCCGGTACAACAAGGGATACTGTGGAAGAATATCTGAATATCGACGGGATTCCCATTAAAATTGTGGATACTGCGGGTATCCGTGAAACAGGCGATGTGGTAGAGCGTATGGGTGTGGAAAAATCCAAAGCATATGCAGAACAGGCTGACCTTGTGATTATGATGCTGGACGGTTCCCGTCCTCTGGAAGAAGAAGATAAGGAAATTCTGTCCTTTATTAAGGATAAGAAAACAATTGTACTGCTCAATAAAATGGATCTGGAGCAGAAGCTTTCTCTGGAAGAACTGGAAGCCTTTGTCCCCAGAGAGCAGATTCTGTTTATTTCCGTAAAGAAAAATCAGGGCTTTGAAAGACTGATTGATGCGCTGAAAAATATGTTCATGGACGGACATACCGCAACAGCGGATGATGCACTGCTTGGCAATACCAGACACAAGGATGCCCTGTATCGTGCAAAAGAGGCAATGGAACACTGTTTGGAAACCATCACTATGCGTATGCCTGAGGATTTCATCTCTATGGATCTGCAGGACGCAAACCGTGCGCTTGGCGAAATCACAGGCGACACAAGCGACGAAGAAATCATCGACAGAATCTTTACAAAATTCTGTTTGGGAAAATAAGATCTTGGGGGCTCTGCCCCCAAACCCCCGCCAAAGGGGTCACCCCTTTGGAAACCGATACTGCATCCGCATATATGCGGATGCAAATGGGGGTCGAGGGGAATCATTC
>CALASU010000036.1 GCA_937888765.1 uncultured Clostridia bacterium
GCGGGAAAGATGTCCCGCCCGCCGAAGGCGGCTTTGCGAAGCAAAGTACTGACAGAGCTTGTGGGGTGCAGGGGCAAAGCCCCGCATACTTTCCAAAGCGGGTTTTTGAAGGGGTACGGGGAAACTTTTCCCAAGTAAAAAAAGTTTCCCCGATAAACTCCACTTTTAAATCCACTCTGTTTTTTTCCATGTATGCAGTTCTTTCAATAGGAACACACCTGCCAGTCCAAATGTCAGCACATCCGCAAGCGGTGCCGCCGCCAGTGCCCCATCCAATCCAAATCTAGCCGACAGAAGCAGTGCCAGCGGAATCAGGAAAAATGCCTGTCTGGAAAGGGAAATGGTCAGTGCCTTCCTGGGTTTGCCGATTGCCTGAAAAAACGATGCCGTTACCTGTGGCAGACCATATACAAAGAAGCCCAGCATATACAGACGGAAGCAATGCACCGCAAATTCCTGATACAGCGGATCATCCTTGATAAACAGTCCCGCAAGGAAGCCGCCGCCATAGCGGAAAATGCAGAACCACACCACCGAAATCACGATAGATGCCTTTGCCGCAGTCTGAATCGTCTGTTTGACACGGTCATACTGCTTTGCCCCAAAGTTAAAGCCATTGATTGGCTGTGTGCCGGAAGCCAGACCCACGAACATCGCATGGGAAATCTGATACAGCTTCATCATAATGCCATAGCAGGACAGAGCAATCTCACTGCCGTAAATCGTTGCCGCACCATACTGCCGCATCAGGTTATTCATCACAATCTGCGTTGCCGCCGATGCTGTCTGTGTACAAAGACTGGGAAAGCCCAGTGAGAAAATATCTTTGACTGCCTGCCCCCGCAGGTGCAGATTTTCCTTTTTCAGATGGAAGTGCTGAAACTTCGGCAGATACGCCAGTGCCATAGACCCAGAAACCGTCTGCCCGATAATGGTCGCCAAAGCCGCCCCCTTGATGCCCCAATTAAAGCAAAAAATGAAAATGGGGTCAAGGATCACATTTAATATCGCCCCGACCATCATGCTCCGCATCATATAGCGTGGGTTGCCGTCCGCTCGTATGATAGCGGTAAATGCCATATTGCACATAGCAAAGGGCTGCCCAAGCAATACGATGCTCAGATACAGTGCCGCATCCTTTGCCACCGCTTCAGAAGCCCCGAAGAACACCACCAGCGGCTCTCGAAAGCAAAGTCCGAATACCACCAGAAACAGCCCTGCACCAAACAGCAGCAGAACCGCATTGGCAAAGATCCTGTCTGCCGCATCCTGTTCCTTTCGCCCCAGATGCAGGCTGATATTTGCCGCACAGCCGTCCCCGATCAGAAGAGCCATCGCCGCCGCAATGATGCCAATGGGAAAGGTCACGTTTGTTGCCGCGATCCCATTCAGCCCTACCGCCTGCCCGATAAAAATCTGGTCTACGATATTATAGAGATAATTGACCATCAGCGTCAGTGCCGTCGGAACGGAAAACTTCAAAAGCAGCCGCCCAATCGGGTCTGTTCCCAAAACATTCTGTCTTGGCTGCGTCATGGCAGTCCCCTCCTTTTATAATACGTCATAAAGAGAAGCCTCAAATTCTTTATGAACCTGAGGCTTTTGATTTTTTATCTTATTCTGCAGATTTCGCGCAGGAATCGCATACTTCCTGTCCGTCTTCCACAACCGCACCACAGTCTGCACAAACAGGGATGCTTGCTTCCTCTGCTTCTTCCGCTTCTTCTATATCAGCTTCCGCCTCTTCTGCCGCATCCTCTACTGCTCTGGCAGCCTTGCGTTCTGCCTTTTCCGCTTCTCTTGCCGCTTTGCGTTCTGCTTTCTGTACTTCTCTTTCTGCCTTGCGTTCTGCTTTTTCCGCTTCTCTGTCCGCTTTGATCTGTGCGATCTCTGCTTCCAGTGCGCGGATCTTATCCTGTGCCACTACAATTTTATCGCAGGTCAGCATAGGTTCATCATCCAGTTTTTCCCCTAACATAAACTTTGCCCAGTAATATTCCCCGATTTCTCTTTTATATGCTTCTATATTGCCCTTTGTCAGATTGATTTCGCTTGTCAGCTTATTCAGTTCCAGGCTTTCATTTGCCATATCAGACACATTTTTCGCCATTTCACTTAATTTATCTAAATTTGCCATTTCAGTCAGTTTATCAAAAAATGCCATACTTCATTCCTCCTCAATTTTCTTTTCTGCCAATAGATTCAAAACTTTCCCCTATTAGTAAAATTCGATGTTTTTCCGAAAAATCCTTTCTGCTTCTTCTTTTTCTGAGTTTCTTTGCCAATGTATTTCTCTCTGTGACACTTTTTTTCCTATTGTTCACTAAAAAAAACTTCCAAAACTTTTTCCAAAAATCCTTCCAATCTGTCCATTTCTCCAAAAGAATCATATTTTTCAAAACCGTTATTTACAATCCACCAACTCCCCATTATAATGTTTGAGTTACAAAAAAATCATATTTCTAACGGCATACAGACAGAACAAGGAGCAGCAAAACAATGGATTTATTAAAACGAAGGATCCGTAATGACGGAATGGCAATAGGCACAGAAATCGTGCGCGTAGATTCTTTTTTGAATCATCAGCTGGATATCGGACTTTTTATGGCAATCGGAAAAGAGATCAAGAGACGTTTCGATCATCTTGGCATCAATAAAATTTTAACTATTGAATCCTCTGGTATTGCGATTGCATCTATCACTGCCATGTACTTCGATTTACCTCCTGTTGTATTTGCAGAAAGAATTCCCCTGCATGCTGTAACAGACGAACACTATGCCGCTGAAATCACTCCTTCCCTGACAGAGATTCCTTCCGCTTCCTGTGTACTCAAGGCATATCTGAATAAAGATGATACCGTGCTGATTCTGGACAGCTTTCTGGCACACGGCGAAGTCACTCTGGGGCTTTGCTCTCTGGTGGAACAGGCAGGCGGTACTGTCGGCGGTATTGTCGGCATCATTGAAAAGGAATTTCAGGGCGGCAGTGCAAAACTCAGAGAAGCCGGCTATTATGTAGACTCTCTGGCAGTCATTACAAAAATCGAAAACGGAGAAGTATACTTCAGAGATTGATATTAGAATCAAACAAAAACTTAACCTCTTCCAAGCTAATTTGAAGGTTTTTTTTTTGTGCAGTTTGCGTAAAGTTCGTGAAAAATTGCACAGTTGCATAAAAAAAATGTAAAAATCTTCTGAAAATCTCTGTTTTTACGGTTGAGATATGACAATTGCTTTGTTATGATAACTAGCGTGTCATTTTTTCTTTTGAAAATTCCGGCACAAACAGCAATCATATCCTGATTTAACAGGCATCAAAAAAATATAAGTATTTACAAGAAAGGGGTCCTTTTTTATGCTGCGTGCATTCGTAAGCAGTCTGAAACAAGAATTTAGCGGATATAATGCGTCCGCATTGACAAAAGACCTGATGGCAGGTCTGACCGTTGCCGCCGTTGCGCTGCCTCTGGCACTTGCATTCGGTGTCAGCTCCGGTGCTGATGCCGCTTCCGGTCTGATCACAGCGATCATCGCCGGTGTTATCATCAGTGCACTCTCCGGTGGGTATTATCAGATCTCCGGTCCTACAGGGGCTATGGCAGCCATCCTGATGTCTCTCGTAGCTTCCTACGGTATGGACGGTGTATTCATCGCCACATTAATTGCGGGTATCATCCTGCTGATTGCAGGGGTTCTGCATCTGGGTAAGCTGACATCCTTCATTCCTGCTCCCGTTATCACAGGGTTTACCTCCGGTATCGCCGTGATTATCGCAATGGGGCAGATTGATAACTTCTTTGGTACATATTCCGAAGGTACTTCCGCAGTAGAAAAGCTGTTCAGCTACGGCAGACTGGGCTTCTCCCCCAATATGACAGCCGTTGCACTGGGTGCGTTCGTTGTATTGTTCATGATCTTCTTCCCTAAGAAATGGAACGCTGTTGTTCCTGCCTCTCTGGTAAGTATCATTATCACAACAGCAGCCTCCATCACAATGGGTCTGGATGTTGCAGTGGTTGGCGAAATCCCCAAAACACTGATTCCCGAAAATCGTCTGATGTTCAGTGCACTGGACTTCAAAACAATTACAGCTCTGGTAACACCTGCGTTCTCCATCGCCATTCTGGGCATGATCGAAAGCTTGCTGTGCGGTGCTTCTGCGGGTCGTATGACAGGCGTACGTCTGGATGCAAACCAGGAACTGGTTGCACAGGGTATCGGTAACATCCTGCTGCCTTTCTTCGGCGGTATCCCTGCTACAGCGGCGATCGCTCGTACAAGCGTAGCCATCAAATCCGGCGCAAAAACAAGACTGACAGGTATCTTCCATGCAGTAGGTCTGCTGATTTCCATGTTCCTGCTGGCTCCCGTTATGAGCCAGATTCCTCTGGCAGCTCTGGCAGGTGTTCTGATGGTAACAGCATGGAGAATGAACGAATGGGAATCCATTCACTATATCTTCTCCCATAAATTCAAAGGTGCGATGCTGGAATTCGTTGCAACAATGCTGGCAACAATCATCTTCGACCTGACAGTGGCTATTCTGATCGGTGTACTGATCGGTCTGATCTTCCTGGTATCCCGTCTGTCCTTCATCGAAATCAACTCCGAAAATGTTGATATGAAGCGTATGAACGTAACAGACCCCGTACTGTGCGAACGCTACAGCAACGCAAAAGTATTCTATATCACAGGTCCTATGATTTTCGCAAATACACAGGCTGTATCCGATATCGCTCTGAGAGCGGAAGGCTGTGACACAATCCTGCTGTCCATGCGTGGTGTGTCCAATATCGACATCTCCTGTGCACAGACACTGCGTGAACTGATCGAAGGTCTGCGTGCAAAAGGCGTGGACGTTGCTATCTGCGGTGTACCCACACACGCAATGCGAATGATGGAACGTTCCGATCTGAAAGAAATCGTCGGCGATGAAAACTTCTACTGGAGCGTAGAGCGTGTACTGCTCACAAACCGCCCCAGACCCGCCGCAAAAGCGTAAAAACAAAAAGCCCGTACTATATAAGTACGGGCTTTTTATAGAAAGAAATTGACCGCCTAACCTGCCAAGTTAGACGGTCTTAAAAACACCATTTTTCGGACTGTCCGCCGGGTCAAAAGCAACAATCCTTATTACCTTCAGTATAAGGTAATGCCTGGATTCTGTCAAGAAATATCCTTAATACAAAAAGGCTTGGATTCTTCAATCCAAGCCTTTCTTTTTTTAGAATTTCAGTTCATCAATGTCGATGGTACCCATGGGAATGGGACTGCCGCAGCCGGGGCAGGGAATTTCTGTTTCTGTTTCCATCGTTTCCTCGTCCACGTCCATTTCTGTACCGCAGTCGGGGCAGATAAAGGAATAGAAATATACAGGTTCTTCCGCATCTTCCTCGTCTGTACCTTCGGGGTCAAGCACTTCCATGTCCTCGTCATCCATGAAGGTTTCGAGCATAAATGCCATATCCTCCAGAACATTCAGAATCTCATGGAATACCTTTCCTTCCTTACTTTCTTCAGGAAAACCGCTTCCATCACAAAGTCCTCTTAAATAAGTGATCTTCTTTTCAAAATATTCCATTGGTCACAGCCTCCTTATGCTGTCTTACTGCTAAAATTATTCTTTGGATCTGCCCATGTATTCGCCTGTTCTTGTGTCGATCTGAATTCTTTCACCTTCGTTAATGAACAGAGGAACCTGCAGTGTGAAACCTGTTTCAACTGTAGCGGGTTTTGTTGCACCCTGAGCTGTGTTACCAGCGAAGCCGGGTTCTGTATCTGTGATTACCAGGTCAACGAACTGAGCAGATTCTACCATGAAAGGAGAACCTTTGTAGAATTTTACTGTTACTTCGTCATTTTCTCTTGTGTATTTCAGAGCTTCTTCTACCTGATCCAGGTGCAGAGGAATCTGATCAAATGTGTCGTTGTCCATGAAGTAGTACAGTTCACCGTCGCTGTACAGATACTGCATTTTCTTTGTTTCGATATGTGCTTTAGGGAATTTGTCACTGGGGTTGAATGCTTCTTCTCTTGTAGCACCTGTCAGAATGTTTTTGTATTTTGTTCTTACGAAGGGAGAACCTTTACCGGGTTTTACGTGCTGGAAATCCAGAATTACGTGGGGTTCGCCGTTCATTTCAAAAGTAATACCTTTTCTAAAATCACCTGCAGAAATCATATTATTTCCTCCTCAAAAATAAAATCCATTTTGGTTATTCCGAATTACAATGCCAATTACCTCAGCATATTCCTTTATATTTTAATAGATTGGAGCATATATTTCAATAAAAAATTAAAAAATCACTGCTTATTTGCCATATTTCTTGAAATATACCTTCATTACCTGTCTTTCCAGACCACGTTTTACCTTTGTCTGAATCTGATCTCTGTCACAGATGGGTGCTGTCATGATGCAGAGCAGGCCGCCCTTATGCCCACACCACATATCTGTAAATACCTGATCGCCAATCATAGCTGTGCTTTCGGGTGTAGTACCCATGATTTTCATGGCACGATTCAGCTTTTTGATGCCGGGCTTACCACTTTTATGGACTGCCAGTGCCCGCAGCTTACGGTTAAACAGCTGTACACGTTTCTTTGTATTATTGGACAAAATGCAGAGTTTAAACCCTTCTTTTCTCAGGTAGGCAAACAGTTCCACAATTTCCTGATCGGGCTCTGCCACATCAAAGGGTGCAATCGTATTATCAATATCAAACACCAGCCCGCGGATGCCCAGTTTTTTCATATTCTCCAAGGGTAATTCAAATACAGAATTTACATAAATATCGGGAAAAAAACGCTCTAATCCTATCATATCTTTACTCCTTTACTCCCCGCCGATGCCTGCTCTCCAGTAGGCATTTTCATCAATATCCCCCAGTCGTTCCCCGCTGAGGTAACGGATCATGACATCATCCACCTCGCCGGCCACACCGTATGTCAGCTCAATCCGCTTTGTACGAAGCGTATTTCTGGCAGAGGAACGAATCTTGCCGCAGATGACGGCATTGATATCCTGTTCTGTCAGAAAATCAGCGATGCTCATTTTGCCAAGAGGGATAATTTCTTTTTTCTTTACCAGTTCAATCTCCACCTCGTAAACGGTAAATTCTTCCGCATAACTGTATTCCTGGTCGATTCTGCCATTTTTTGTGGGAATCGCAACACGCATTAAAATCCCTCCTTTCTTCTTTCATTTTAGAAGTAACCGCACAGCTTGTCAATTTTTTTGCGTATTTTTCCAAAACCGTGTACAATACTATAGAAAACCGTGGGGCTCTGCCCCACAATAATGAAAGGAGAAAATGACATGGACGAAAGAATCAAGACCCTCGCACATAACCTTGTGCATTATTCCTGCCGCCTCGAAAAAGGCGAAAAGGTATGGATTTCCTGCAACGGCATTCACCCTATGCCTCTGGTAAAGCAGATTATCAAAGAAGTTTATAAAGTAGGTGCGATCCCCTTTGTAAAGCTGATGACAAACTCCCTCGACCGCGAACTGCTGCTGGGTGCAACAGAAGAACAGCAGAGAATGCAGGCAGAGGTTGACTGCCAGCTGATGAAACAGATGGATGCTTTCATTGGTGTTCGCGGGGAAGATAACCTCACAGAACAGTATGATGTACCCACAGAAAAAATCGACCTGCAGAACCGCTTTTATGATGATCCCGTACATCATCAGATCCGTGTGCCCCATACAAAATGGGTGGTACTGCGCTACCCCACAAACTCCATGGCACAGGCGGCCAAAACCTCTCTGGAGGACTTTGAAGACTTCTATTTCAACGTATGCAATCTGGACTACGGCAAAATGAGCAAGGCAATGGACAGCCTTGTAGAACTGATGAACCGTACAGACAAGGTGCGCCTGGTGGCGAAGGATACAGACATTTCCTTCTCTATTAAGGATATCCCCGCAAAAAAATGTGCAGGCGGCTGCAATATCCCCGACGGTGAAGTATACACTGCACCCGTCCGTGATTCCATCAACGGCGTAATCACATACAACACCCCCTCCGAATGCAACGGCTTTACCTTTGAAAATGTAAAACTGACATTCAAAGACGGTAAAATTGTAGACTGCGACGGCAACGACAAGGAACGTCTGGAAAAGGTATTTAATACAGACGAGGGCGCAAGATATGTGGGCGAATTTGCAATCGGTGTAAACCCCTATATCACAAAACCCATGAACAATATTCTGTTTGATGAAAAAATCGCAGGCTCTATCCACTTTACCCCCGGCAACTGCTACGATGATGCTTACAACGGCAATCATTCCGCGATTCACTGGGATCTGGTGCTGATCATGACACCCGAATACGGCGGCGGCGAAATCTGGTTCGATGATGTGCTGATCCGCAAAGACGGTATCTTTGTGATCCCCGAACTGGAATGCCTGAACCCCGAAAATCTGAAATAAACCAAAAAAGAACAGCAGAAACATACGTTTCTGCTGTTCTTGTCTTTTTTTGTCATCTGTGTTAAAATACACTCCGGAACAACCGTGTTACAGGGCGGACTGACCTCATTTTATTCCATATAGAATGGGGGTGATGCAAATGAAATTTGACTTTAAGGATTTGATGTCTTTCGGGACTTTCATTCTTTCATTACTGACATTCATTTTTATGAATTTAAAGTAAATTTCTGAGCATAGAGACCATCCCTGAAACTTTGGCGAGCGGATGAGATGGAATCTCTGTCTAATTCCCAGGTCAACCCACCTTGTGGGCGGTTGTTTCTTTTCTTTTATTATGTGCCATTTCTTCAAAAATTGCAAGCCTTTTCTTTCTATCCGTTGACAGAAAGCACAAAAATATAGTAAAATGCAAGAATATGGAACAACAGCTATGAAAAGGAGAGTACGCTGTTCGCTCTGCTACAGAGAGCCTCGTTTGCTGGAAAGAGGTGCAGATGCAGCCGCCGAAAATGACCTTGGAGCTTCGCCCCGACCCCCTGCCCTTTGGCAGACCTTAGGCGGCGACGGGTACGCCCGTTATCGCGTGTGAGTAACGCTTATTCTGTTTACTCGATAAGGTTTTTTCCGTGAGGAAGAAACGAAGTTAGGTGGTAACACGGCAATTTTGTCCGTCCTTTCATATGAAGGACGGACTTTTTTAAGCCCAAAAATCCGTTTGCAGAAGCAGATTTTGGGCAATCATATAAGAAAAAGGAGAGATTTTTGTGGCAAAAGAAAAATTCTATATCACCACACCCATTTACTACCCCAGTGATAAACTGCACATCGGTCATTCCTACTGCACAGTAGCAACTGACACAATGGCACGTTATAAAAGACTGCGCGGATATGATGTTATGTTCCTGACAGGTACAGACGAACACGGTCAGAAGATCGAACGTATTGCAAACGGTCAGGGTATGACACCCAAAGCATACACAGACAAAGTTGTAGCAGGCATCAAAGAACTGTGGAAACTGATGGAAATTTCCTATGACAGATTCATCCGTACAACAGATGACTACCACATCAAAGCAGTACAGAAAATCTTCAAACAGCTGTACGATCAGGGCGATATTTACAAATCCTCCTACGAAGGTTGGTACTGCACACCCTGTGAATCCTTCTTCACAGAAACACAGCTGAAGGACGGCAAATGTCCCGACTGCGGCAGAGATGTAGAACTGCTGAAAGAAGAAAGCTACTTCTTCCGTCTGTCCAAATACGGCAACAAGATCATCGAATATTATGAAAAGAACCCCGAATTCCTGCAGCCCAACACACGCCAGAACGAAATGATCAACAACTTCCTGAAACCCGGTCTGGAAGATCTGGCTGTTTCCCGTACTTCCTTCAAATGGGGCGTACCTGTAGAATTTGACCCCGGTCACATCGTATACGTTTGGATCGATGCGCTGTCCAACTATATCACTGCTATGGGTTACGGCAGCGACAACGATGCAGACTATCAGAAATACTGGCCCGCAGATGTACACGTTGTAGGTAAGGAAATCGTACGTTTCCACGCAATCATCTGGCCCGCGATGCTGATGGCTCTGGATATGCCTCTGCCTAAGAAAGTATTCGGTCACGGCTGGCTGGTAATCAACGGCGGCAAAATGTCCAAATCCGTTGGTAACGTAGTTGACCCTGTTGTTCTGTGCGAAAAATACGGTGTAGACGCGATTCGTTACTTCCTGCTGAGAGAAATCGCTTTCGGTCAGGACGGTAACTTCACAAACGAAGCACTGATTCAGAGAATCAACTCCGATCTGGCAAACGACCTGGGCAACCTGGTTTCCAGAACTTGCGGTATGATCGAAAAATACTTCGGCGGCAAACTGCCCGCAGAAAGAACAGAAACAGAATTCGACGCAGATCTGAAAGCTGTTGCTGCTGCAGCAATCCCCGTTGTAGAAGAAAAAATGGACAACATGCTGTTCTCCGACGCACTGGTTGAAATCTGGAACGTGATCCGTCGTACAAACAAATATATCGACGAAACACAGCCCTGGGTACTGTGCAAGGACGAAGCAAGAAAAGCAGAACTGGCAAATGCTCTGTACAATGTTGCAGAAGCAATCCGTATCGTATCCATTCTGATTCAGCCTTTCATGCCTCTGACACCCGGCAAGATCTGGGAACAGCTGAACATTCCTGCAGAAATGACAGAATGGGAAAGCACAAAAACATGGGGCATTCTGCCTGCAGAACTGGCTGTACAGAAAGGCGAAACACTGTTCCCTCGTATCGACATGAAGAAGGAACTGGCTGAACTGGAAGCAGCAATCAAAGCATCTCAGGCAACTGCAGTTGCTAACCAGGGCAAAAAAGAAGAAGAACCCAAAAAAGAAGAAAAACCCGCACATGACGAACCCGAATACCCCGCAGAAATCACAATTGACGACTTCTGCAAGGTACAGCTGAAAGTGGGCGAAGTAATCGCGAGTGACGAAGTGAAAAAATCCAAAAAACTGCTGAGAAACGTAGTAAAATTCGGCGAAGAAGAAAGAGTCATCTTCTCCGGTATCAAAGATGCATATGCTCCCGGCGAACTGGTAGGCAAACGCGTCGTTGTTGCTTACAACCTGGCTCCCAGAAAAATGATGGGCGAAATGAGCTACGGCATGATCCTGTGTGCAGAAGACAGCAACGGCAAACTGTCTGTACTGACAACAGATGACAAAGACTTTGAAAGCGGCAGCGCAATCAGCTGATTTTTAAAATGAAATATTTTGAATCTCACGCACATTATGACGATCGCAGATTCAGAGAAGACAGAGAGGAGCTCCTTCGGGAGCTTCTCCCTGCTTCCGGGGTCAGTCATGTCATCAATATCGGCTGTGATGTGAAAAGTTCTGAAATGAGCATCCGTCTTGCCAATAAATATGACTATATCTACGCTGCCGTTGGCGTACACCCCCATGAACTGTATGATATGTCTTCCCAGACCATCGAAAAACTGAGAGAATTGAGCAAACACAAAAAAGTGGTTGCCATCGGCGAAATCGGTCTGGATTATCATTATGATACACACCCCAGAGAATACCAGCGTTTCTGGTTCATTCAGCAGCTCAGACTGGCAGAGGAAACAGGGCTTCCCGTTGTGATCCATTCCCGCGAAGCCTCTCAGGATACCTTTGATATCATCGAACGTACAAAGGTACGCCGCGGCTCTATCCACTGCTATTCCGGCTCTGCACAGATGGCACTGGATTATGCAAAGATGGGCTTCCATATCGGCGTTGGCGGCGTGGTAACCTTCCCCAATGCCAAAAAGCTGATCGAGGTGGTAGAAGCTGTACCAATCGAAAAAATTCTGATTGAAACAGACTGCCCCTACCTTGCTCCCGCCCCCAACAGAGGCAAACGCAATGACTCCAGAAATCTGCAGTATATCGTAGAAAAGATTGCAGAAATCAAAAATATGACACCCGAAGAGGTGGCAGAAATTACTGCACAGAATGCAAAAGACGTATTTTTTAAATAATTGTTCTTATTTTTTTAAAAAAGGTTGCATAATTGTTACAAATGTGTTAATATATTTAATGTAGTAGGGATAAGGGTATATCTGCATAGATATATCCTTATCTTTTGCAGCGAAGTTGTTAATACTGTATACAAACAATCCGCTGCATAGCAGTTAACAGAAACACTATGCGGAAGTGACGACTCCCCGTATAACCAACTGCGACCGTCCCCCATTCACGGACGGTAAAAGGCATCTATCTAATGTCTATCATATAATAACGAGAGGAACGAACCCCTGCCCCTTTCCCACAAAATCGGCAGCAGGCGTTCAAGGAGGAAAAAAATGAAAACACATCTTAGAGTACTTGCTATCGTGGTATTTATATTGGCAATCGGCTGCGGCACAGCATCTGCTTACAACAAAACAAATATGCAATCTGTAGTCATCGACATTGACGGCGCGCCCCGTATGGTTTCCACAGAAAAGGAAACAATCGGCGAACTGCTGGAAGAACTGGAAAATACAATCGACACAAACTATTTTCTGGAAAATGCAGAAGAAAGCGATCCCATCGAATCCATGATGACCATTTCTCTGACTTCTGTCACAGAAAAAACAGTAGCATCTACAGAAACCGTTCCTTTCAAAACAGTGGAACGCAAAAATGATCTGATGAACTACGGCGAAAAACGCGTCGTACAGGAAGGCAAAAACGGTGAAAAATCCGTTATCAGCAAAGAAATCTATCACGGCAGTGAACTGATCAGCACAAAATTTGTAGAAGAAAAGATCATCACACCCGCAACAGATAAAATCATAGAAATCGGTACAAGAAAGGAAGAACCCAAAAAGGCAGAACCTGTAAAGGCTTCCCATTCTTCCAAACCTTCTAGCAATTCCAAAAACGTGATCAACGGCAAGGAATATTCCAAAGTGCTGAAAGTAAAGGCAACCGCATATACACCTTATGACAGCGGCTGCACAGGCATGACCTACAGCGGCACAAGAGCAGGCTTTGGTACGATTGCCGTAGACCCTAAGGTAATCCCTCTGGGTACAAAAATCTATATCCCCGGCTATGGCGTAGGTACTGCACTGGATACAGGCGGTGCTATTAAAGGCAATAAAATCGACGTCTGCTATATGACAAAAGGCGAAGCCTTTAACTGGGGCGTTAAAAATCTGAATATTTATATTTTGAAATAAGTTTGATTGCGTAAAATCAATTTTCCATAAAATCTTTTACCACGAAAAAAGAGGGTATCCAAGCGGATGCCCTCTTTGCTTTTTCGTATTTAGTATTTAGTATTTGTTTTTTGTTTATCTGGCATTTACCTTTCCGGAAAGGGTTTCCATTTCCACCCGCACAACGCCTGTCATATCCATTTTGGGCAGGATGTACTCATCTGAATCCTTGAAGGATGCAGGTGCATATTTCTTTGCAATCAGCTGCAGCGCATGATATTTTTCTTCTCTGTCCTCCAGAATCACAGCCTTCCCTTCTGCAATGGCACTTTCATAGCGGTGGGTATAATTTTCTCCGTCCACATAGCTGGAAGCCACAAAATTCATGCAGACCTTTGCATTTTCACGGATATTGTTCAGCTTTCTGCCTTCCAGTGCACAATGGAAATAAATCACATCGCCGTCGATTACATGGGAAACGGCTACCCCATAGGGCTGCCCCTCTTTGTCAGCTGTCATCAGAATACCAAATTCTGCTTTTTCAATAATTTCTCTTGCGGTTTCTTCGGAAACCAGTCTGTCTTTTCTTCTCATAGGATGTCCTTGTTTCATATTCACATCGCTCCCTTCTTTTTTCAGTCTAACACAGCTGTTTTGCAGATACAAGGATATAAATTCCATCTTGACAGATACCCCCACGGGGTATATAGTATAGAAAAATACCCTATGGGGGTATCTGGAGTATAGGAGGTATATATGAATACACATTGCTGCAGTCATAAAACAAAGCATCGTTCAGAAGAAGAATATAAAACACTGATCAATCGTCTGAACCGTATCGAGGGTCAGGTCAGAGGCATCCGCAAAATGGTGGAAACCGATACCTACTGCACCGATATTTTAACGCAGGTAAGTGCCGTACAGGCGGCATTAAACGCATTTAACCGCGAACTGCTTGCAAACCATATCCGTACCTGTGTTATGGATGATATCAAAAACGGGAAAGATGAAACCATTGACGAACTGGTTCAGACTTTACAGAAACTGATGAAATAAAGAGAGGTGTGTAGACTTGAAACAAAAATTCGATGTAACGGGCATGACCTGCTCCGCCTGCTCTGCCCATGTAGAAAAGGCAGTCAATAAGCTGGACGGGATTCAGTCCGTTGCTGTCAATCTGTTACAGAACAGCATGGTCGTAGAGTATGATGAAGCTATGCTGAACACAGAGGACATCATCTCTGCCGTACAAAGCGGCGGCTATGGTGCTTCCCTGCAAGGGGCAAAAACAGCCACACAGGAAGCACCGAAAAATGTTGCTCTGGAAGAAATGGCAAACATGAAAAAACGCCTGCTCTCCTCTTTCTGCTTCCTGATCCCCTTGTTTTACATTTCCATGGGGCATATGATGGGCGCACCGCTTCCCGCCATTCTGACAGGAAAAGAAAACATCATGCTGTTTGCGCTGACACAGCTGGTACTGGCAACCCCCGTGCTCATCATCAACAAAAAATACTTTACCGTGGGCTTCAAATCCCTCTGGAACCGTTCTCCGAATATGGATTCTCTGATTGCCCTCGGTTCTTCCGCTTCTTATATCTACAGCGTATTTGCCATTTATGCAATGGGCTATCATCTGGGCAGAGGTGACCTTGATATGGCGCACCATTATGGTATGGAGCTGTATCTGGAAGGTGCGGCAATGATCCTGACACTGATCACAGTGGGCAAATTCATGGAAACCCGTTCCAAGGGCAAGACCTCTGAAGCCATCAGCAAGCTCATGGACTTAGCACCCAAAAAAGCAACTGTTCTCAGAAACGGAATGGAACAGGAAATTCCTGTGGAACAGGTTATTGTCGGGGATATCATCGTGGTACGCCCCGGACAGAGTATCCCTGTAGACGGCAAAATCATCGAGGGCTTCTCTGCGATTGATGAAAGTGCCATCACAGGCGAATCTATCCCTGTAGAAAAACAGATCGGCGATACCGTCATCGGTGCAACTGTCAACAAAAGCGGTTTCTTCAAAATGGAAGCGACCCGCATCGGCAGTGATACTACCCTTTCGCAAATCATCACACTGGTAGAGGAAGCAAGTGCATCCAAAGCCCCTATCGCCAAGCTGGCGGACACGGTCAGCGGCATTTTCGTCCCCATCGTTATCAGCATTGCTCTGATTGCGGCGGCTGTATGGTACTTCGTGGTAGGACAAAGCTTTGCGTTTTCCCTTTCCATCGGGATCGCTGTTCTGGTTATCTCCTGCCCCTGTGCACTGGGTCTGGCAACTCCCACAGCCATTATGGTCGGCACAGGCAAGGGTGCAGAACACGGTATTCTTGTAAAATCCGCAGAAAGTCTGGAAATTGCACATAAAATTGATACTGTCGTACTGGACAAAACGGGTACACTCACAGAAGGCCACCCCATCGTGACAGACATTCTGCCCGCTCCCGGGGTATTACGCAACCCCTTTGTGCGTGCGGCGGCCTCTCTGGAAGCCCTCTCTGAGCATCCTCTGGCAGAAGCCATTGTAAACTATGCAAAGGAAAACGAAATCGCCCTGCACGAGGCGCAGAACCTCCATGCAACGGCAGGACAGGGCATTGAAGCCGATGTAAACGGCAAACACATCTTCGGCGGCAATCTGAAGATGATGGAGGAAAAAAGCATTGATCTCAAGGGCTTTGCTGAAAAAGCCATCACACTGGCAGAAGAAGGCAAAACCCCCCTGTTCTTCGCAGAGGGCGAAAAATTCCTCGGTGTGCTTGGTCTGGCAGACACACTGAAGCCCACCAGCAAGGACGCTGTAGATGCCTTCCACAAACTCGGCATTGACGTCATCATGCTGACAGGCGATAATAAGCGTACAGCAAACGCCATCGCAGAACAGCTTGGCATACACGCCATTGCAGAGGTTCTACCGCAGGATAAGGAATCCGAAGTGCGCAGATTACAGGAAAGCGGCAAAAAGGTTGCCATGATCGGCGACGGTATCAATGACGCCCCTGCTCTGACCCGTGCAGATGTTGGTGTTGCCATCGGCGCAGGCACAGATGTTGCCATGGAATCCGCTGATATTATTCTGATGAAGAGTGATCTGATGGACGCTGTGACAGCCGTAGAGCTGAGCCACGCAACCATCAAAAACATCAAACAGAATCTGTTCTGGGCATTTTTCTATAACACGCTGGGGATTCCCCTTGCGGCAGGGGTATTCTATTCCGTTCTGGGATGGAAGCTGAACCCGATGTTTGCGGCGGCGGCAATGAGCTGCAGCTCTGCATTCGTAGTGGGCAACGCCCTGCGATTGAAATTATTCAAACCGACTTATCAGAAAGAAGCCTGCGTTGCAGAAGCGACGAAGACGATAGAAGAAGAAACAATCACAAACGAGGAGGAAGTAAAAATGAAAAAAGTACTGAAAATTGAAGGTATGATGTGCCACCACTGCACAGGCAGAGTGGACAAAGCACTGAACGAAATGGACGGCGTTTCCGCTGTTGTTTCTCTGGAAGACAAATCCGCAGAAGTAACACTGACAAAGGACATCACAGATGAAGAACTGGTAAAAGTGGTAACAGACGCAGGCTACGAAGTAGTAGACATCATGTAAAAAACCGTGGGACTCTGTCCCACACCCTGCGAGGGGGTCACCCCCTCGACCCGATTTGGCAAAAACTATCGTTTTTGTCGGGAAAATTCGATTTGTCCGCCGAAGGCAAATAAAAGTTTTTGGCTCGCTTTTTTCAAAAAGCGAGTGGGGTGCAGGGGCAAAGCCCCGCATTCTTCCCCAAGCGGGTTTTTGAAGGGGTCTGGGGAAACTTTTCCCAAGGAAAAAAAGTTTCTCCAACTTTTTATAATACACTTTGAAGCAATTCAGCAACTTCCTCTACAGGAATCTGCACCAGCTTACATTCCCCGATCTTCACCGGGAACACAAAGCTGATCTCCCCGCCGCGACGTTTTTTATCCCTTAACACACCTTCTATCAGTTCTTCCGCCGTATAGATCGTAAAAGCAGGCAGATAATTATTATCCAATGCCATTCTGATGGTTTCCGCAACTCCGATTTCTGCAATTCCTCTCTGCTCTGCCGCTATTGCCATCAGATGCATACCGATTGCCACCGCTTCCCCATGTGAAAGCGTATATTCACTTTCCTTTTCTATGGCATGTCCCAATGTATGCCCCAGATTCAGAAGCTGTCTGACACCTGTATCAAATTCATCTTCCTCTACAATATCCCGCTTCATTTTTACACAGGTTTCAATGATTTCTTCCAGTTCCTCATAGAAATTTCCCATTGCCACCTTCATAAACAGATCTGCATCCCCAATCACGCCATATTTCAGCGTTTCTGCGATACCGTCAGCAAAAACTGTATACGGCAGGGTACTCAGAGTATCTATATCACAAAGCACCAGATGCGGCTGATAAAACGCCCCTGCCATGTTTTTGCCTGCTTTCAGGTCAATCGCCGTTTTGCCGCCCACAGAGGAATCCACCGCCGCAAGAAATGTCGTCGGCACCTGCACAAAGCGTATTCCTCTCTGGTAGATCGCCGCCGCAAAGCCTGCCAGATCACCAGTCACACCGCCGCCCAGTGCCACAATAATATCCTGTCTTGTCATTTCCTCATTCGCCAGAAATTCCAATAAATCAGACAATGTATCAATATTTTTCGATGCTTCTCCCGCAGGGTACACAAAACGACAGACAGAAAAACCCGCCTGCTGCAAAGACAATTCTACCTGTTCCACATACAGATATAGTCCCGCTACCGTACTGTCTGTTACGATTGCCGCTTTGCATGGCTGTATTCGTTTTTTCACTTCTTCTCCGATCTGTTCAAGCAATCCTCTGCCGATCAGAATGTCATATTCCACGGAACTTCCTTTTACTGTCACTTTTCTCATGCTTCCACGACCTTATCTTCTTATATCCTTTTTATCATTTCAGTCACCATAGCTGCACACAAACGGACGCAGCTGGAATACCGCCTTTGCCACATCATCAAACGCTTCGGGCGTGAGGGACTGCGGCCCGTCGCACAATGCCTTTTCGGGATCATTGTGCACTTCGATCATCAGCCCATCTGCCCCTGCTACCGTCGCCGCCATTGCCATCGGTTTTACCAGATGAGAATATCCCATTGCATGACTGGGGTCGATTACAACAGGCAGATGCGTCAGCCGCTTCAATACAGGAATCGCAGACAAATCCAGTGTATTTCTCGTTCTGGTTTCAAAGGTGCGAATCCCTCTTTCGCAAAGGATTACATTCGGATTTCCGCCCACCATGATATATTCCGCACTCATCAGCATTTCATCAATGGTATTTGCAAGCCCCCTTTTTAACAGAATCGGCTTGCTCATCTTGCCCAATTCCTTGAGCAGTTCAAAATTCTGCATATTTCTTGCCCCGACCTGTACCAGATCCACAGCTTCTTCAAACATCGGAATATGCACCGCATTCATGATTTCGGAAACAATCGGCAGCCCTGTCCGTTCTTTTGCTTCCTGCAATAGTTTCAGACCGTCGCCTTTCAGCCCCTGAAAGGCATACGGAGAGGTTCTCGGCTTAAATGCACCGCCGCGCAGTAAGCCCGCCCCCGATTTTTTCACACATTCCGCAATATAGCAGACCTGTTCTTCGCTTTCCACAGAACAGGGGCCTGCAATGATCTGAAAATGTCCGCCGCCGATTTTTACACCGCTCACCTCTACGACCAGACGGGAACTGTGAAATTTTCTGTTTGCAGTCTTAAACGGTTCCTGTACCTTCTGCACCTTTTCCACAATATCCAGTGCACGAAGCAAATCCATATCAACAGCACTCGTATCCCCCACCATGCCGATAATGGTCTGCTTTTCCCCGCAGGAAATATGTGTCTGAATTCCCATTCTGTGCAGCCATGCCTGCAGATTTTCAATCTGCTCCTGCTCTGTATGGGGTTTCAATACAATTACCATTTCAGATTCCTCCTTTTCTGCTTTTTATGTTTTTCCACTCTTGTTTTCTATCATACTATAGAATCTGTCCAAAAGAAAGCAAAAAGAGAAGCCCTTTAACAGAGCTTCTCTATAAATCTTATCTTATACATGAACTATCGACGCAAAAAAATAAAACCCTTGATCTTTCAAGGGTTTCAAAGAGCTGCTAACGGGACTTGAACCCGTGACCTCTACCTTACCAAGGTAACGCTCTACCGACTGAGCCATAGCAGCAAAAAACTGATTTTGCATCAGCTTTATTATTTTATCATACGGACTGCATTTCGTCAAGATTTTTTTCTTCCAGAAAGCGTTCCAGCTTCTTTTTGACTCTCTGCAGTGCGTTATCCACAGATTTCTCGGGTTTATGCAGTACTTCAGCAATTTCAAAATAGCTTCTTCCCTGCAGATACAGCACAAGTACCTTTGTTTCGAAGCTGCTCAGATTTTTTTCCATCTGATCCTCCAGAAAGCTCTTGTTTTCCTGTCCGATCAGGAGTGCTTCGGGATTGAGCAGTGCCCCTGCATCGCCCTGCAGAAAATCCATATAGGTCTGTTCGGATTCTTCTTCATACATAGGCTTATTCAAAGATATATAGGAATTCAAAGGCTGATGCTTCTGTCTGGTTGCCGCTTTGATCGCTGTAATCATCTGTCTGTTGATGCAAAGCTCTGCAAAGCTGCGGAAGGATGCATTTTTTTCTTCATTATAGTCCCGTACCGCCTTATACAGACCGATCATACCCTCCTGAATAATATCTTCCGAATCCGCACCGATCAGAAAATATGCTCTGGACTTGGCACGTACCAGAGATTTATATTTATCCAGCAGATATTCCTGTGCACCGCTGTCGCCCTGCTGTACCATACGCACCACGTCTTCGTCTTTATGTTGATGATAAATGTTGTATCCTGTCATATTATAACTATACTCCGTTTTCTCTTTATTTCTGCCTTCGCAAGGCTTCAAGCCATTCCAGTGCATCTGCATCCAGATGATTTTCCAGCAGATTATTTTTCGGCGGTCTTTTCTCAATGAATTTTTCCCGCAGTTCCTTTTCCACACCCTTCACTTCATTCCAAAGCTCACGGGCAGTCATACGCACAGCCCCCTGTCCATAGATGATCAGCTGTTCCAGACTGTCGCCTGTTGCCACCCGCACATGATAGTGTCTTGGCATGGAAGTCACAACACGCTCTATGTAATGGTCAGCGGTTTCCGCCTCTTTTGTATAGACTACATAAATATTATTGTATTCATAGGCTGTCCCGAGATTCCCTTTCACAAGATAGCCGTCAAACACAAGGATAATGGTTGCTTTTCTGGTGCCCTTATAGTTGGAGAGGATATCCATGAGCCGCTGTCTGGCACTTTCCAGACTGACATCCTCGACCAGTTCTTTCAGTTCGTCCCACGCATGGATAATATTATATCCGTCTACCAGTAAAAACTCCTTTGCCAATATCCTCCCCTCCTTTCTTTAAAACCTTGGGGCTTTGCCCCAAACCCCAGCAGGGGAATCATTCCCCTGCACCCCGATTACCATGAAACTTCGTTTCATGGAGAAAATCTTTAAATATATCATTTGCAAAGCGTAGCTTTGCGTACAGGGTTCCAAGGGGATTATCCCCTTGGTGGGGGTTTGGGGGCAACACCCCCAAGGTCTTATTTTGTATAATTTCTCTGTCTTACCACTTCGTACATCAGCAGTGCCGCCGCAACGGACGCATTCAGAGAAGTGATCTTGCCGTACATGGGGATAGATGCTGTAAAGTCGCAGTTTTCCTTTACCAGTCTGCTCACGCCTTCGCCTTCACTGCCGATTACCAGACCGATAGGGCCTTTCAGATTTGTGTCAAAGTGATCCGCTTCCCCCATATCCGCACAGGCAAACCACAGACCTTCTTTCTTCAGATCCTGCATGGTTTTTACGATATTTGTCACTCTTGCCACGGGCATATATTCGATTGCACCGGCAGATGTTTTGCCTACAGTCGCATTCAGCCCAACGGAACGGCGTTTGGGAATAATAACGCCATGCGCACCCGCACACTCTGCTGTACGCAGGATTGCGCCAAGGTTATGGGGATCTGTGATACCGTCCAACAGCAGAATGAAGGGATCTTCGCCTTTTGCTCTTGCCTCCGCCAGAATATCCTCTACTTCCACATAGTCATGTGCAGATACCAGAGCGATTACACCCTGATGGTTTTTTGTCTGGGAAAGCTCGTCCAGCTTCTGACGGCTTGTTTCCTGAATGACAACGCCTTTTTCTGCCGCCTGTGCCACAATACGTTTGATTGTACCTTCTACGTTGCCCTTCTGCACCAGCAGTTTTTCAATATCTCTGCCGCTGCGGAGCACTTCCAGCACAGCATTTCTGCCTTCCAGCTGATTTTCGTTAAATTCTCTTTCCCTTCTTCTTTCTCTGTCCAAAAAAGACCCTCCTAGCTCTAAAAATTACCTTTTAATAAATACGCCATAAAGCCGAGGAAAAAATACAGGATTTTTTCTTCGGCTTTTTTCTTCAGATTACTTGTCCAGTTTTTCCGCCATTCCCAGACGGAACAGCTCCACAGCACGGGCTTTTTCTCCATTCAGATATAAAAACCCGAACAACGCTTCCAGCCCCGTTGCGTGGCGGTAATCCATCAAATCGGCATTTTTCGGCACAGTAAAGGATTTCGCATTTCGCCCTCTGCGAAATACCGCTTCTTCCTCCTCTGTCAGCACCTCTTTGATGCGGTAATACATCTGTGCCTGCGCTCTGGCATTTACGATGTCCCGTGATTTTTTATGGATCTTGTTCACAGGGGCATTGCCGTCTGTTAAAACAGTCAGCCTTACCATCACTTCAAACACAGCATCTCCAATATGAGCCAGAGCAAGGGGAGAGTATTCCCTCGGGTTCAGCTCTCCCTGCCCGTTTAAAATCAGATCGAGTTCATTCAGATGCATACACTTAGCCTCTGAACCACTGTACGCCCTGACGTGTATCCTTGATTGTGATACCCATAGCCGCCAGTTCGTCACGGATTGCGTCAGCTTTTGCAAAGTCTTTTGCTTTCTTTGCTTCTGCTCTTTCTGCGATCAGTGCTTCGATTTTTGCCACGTCTTCGTCTGCTACTGCTTCTTCTTTCAGTTCAGCAACACCCAGAACGCCGCACAGGTGATCCATCATGTCCTGAATTTTTACAGCAAATTCTTTGGATGCGCCTGCTTTTACTTCTGTGTTAGAGAAGCGAACCAGTTCATAAATAGCGGAAACTGCATCAGCTGTGTTGAAGTCGTCATCCATAGCCGCTTCAAACTGCTCTTTGTAGCCATTCAGTTCTGCTTCTTTTGCAGCTTCTGCTTCTGTCATTTTTGTATCTGCTACGTTTGCAATGTAGAAGTTCAGTTCTTTTCTTGCGTTTTTGATTCTTTCCAGACCGTTCTGGCAAGCCTTCATCAGTTCATCGCTGAAGTTGATGGGGCTTCTGTAGTGACCGTTCAGGATGAAGAAACGGATTACTTCATAAGGGAAGTGTTTTGCGATATCTCTTACTGTGAAGAAGTTGCCCAGAGATTTGGACATTTTTTCGTTATCTACAGTAATGAAACCATTGTGCAGCCAGTATTTTGCAAACTGTACGCCGTTTGCAGCTTCGGACTGTGCAATTTCGTTTTCATGGTGAGGGAAGATCAGGTCTTCGCCGCCTGCATGGATATCGAATGTGTCGCCCAGATAATGTTTGCTCATTACGGAACATTCAATGTGCCAGCCGGGTCTGCCTTCGCCCCAAGGGGAAGTCCAGCTGGGTTCGCCTTCTTTTTTGGGTTTCCACAGAACGAAGTCTGTAGGGTTTTTCTTTGCATCGTCGATTGCAACACGTTCGGAAGCACCTGCGATCAGTTCATCCAGATTTTTTCTGGACAGTTTGCCGTATTCAGGGAATTTCTTTGTATCATAGTATACAGTACCCTTATCTTCATAAGCAAAGCCTTTGTCGATCAGTGTCTGTACCATTGCAATGATACCGTCCATTTCTTCTGTTACACGAGGATGAACAGTTGCTCTTTTTACATTCAGACCATCAGCATCGCGGAATGCTTCTTCGATATATTTGTTGGAGATATCGAACATTGTTACGCCTTCCTTGTTTGCTCTGTTGATAATCTTGTCATCTACGTCTGTGAAGTTCTGAACATATGTTACTTCATAGCCTTTGTATTCCATGTAACGTCTTACTGTATCAAATACAACGTAAGGTCTTGCGTTACCGATGTGGATATAGTCGTACACTGTAGGGCCGCAAACATACATTTTGATTTTGCCTTCCTCCATGGGTACGAATTCTTCTTTCTGTCTTGTTAATGTGTTATATAATTTCATGGAATTTCCCACCTTTCCTTTCTTGAAAGCTTTATTCTTCCGAAGCGCAAAATCCCCTTTTGCAGATCGGATCTATCGTTATATGCACCGCATATATTGACCTAACTTATATTATAACATATATTTTCCCAAAAAACAGATATTTTTTTAAATTGCGCGTCTTTTTGCCTTGCCTGTCAGCTTTTCGGGTGCGATTGGCGGAATACGCACGCCGTCTTTTCTCACTACCATTACAGGAGAACCAACCGCTGTTACATTTGCAGGCAGATCCTGTGTTACAACAGAGCCTGCGCCGATTTTTGTATTCGCCCCGATCGTTACAGGCCCAAGCACGATTGTCCCTGCACCGATCATTACATTGTCTTCTACGGTCGGGTGACGTTTATTTTTATCTTTACCTGTGCCGCCCAGTGTTACCCCGTGGTACAGCATAACATTATCCCCGATTTCTGCTGTTTCCCCGATTACGATACCTGCACCATGGTCAATGAAGAAATTTTTACCGATTGTTGCACCGGGATGAATTTCAATCCCTGTAAGAAATCTGGATACCTGAGAAACCAGACGGGATAAAAAGAATTTTTCCTTTTTATACAGACTGTGTGCAAAACGGTGGTTTACAACTGCCCAGAAGCTGGGATACAGCAGTACTTCGATTGTGCTTTTGATCGCAGGGTCTTTCTCCCTGATGACCTGTACAGATTCTTCTAAAAATTTTTTCAACATACCAAATTCCTCCTAAAAAATGCTCCTCATTCCTGTTTATGCCTGAAGTCGCCCTGCTGCTCATACAGAGGGCTTCATACACACAGTTTTATATGCATTCTCTCTGGTATGTACCACAAAAAGAGAGCCTGAAGCCTCTATTTTTCCATTCTTTTGTCCCTTGAAAGCCATTCGGCTCACCTCCTTTTCTTTTTTCGAGGGACGCTGTCCCTCGAGCTCCCTGCAAGGGCATAATGCCCTTGACCCCTATTTGCAAAAGCATTCGCTTTTGCCGAAAAACTTTAATTTATCCGCCGAAGGCAAATAAAAGTTTCGGTCAAGCCTTTTCAAAGGCTTGTGGGGTGCAGGGGCAAAGCCCCG
>CALASU010000037.1 GCA_937888765.1 uncultured Clostridia bacterium
CCTCAAACTCCCACCAAGGGGGTCACCCCCTTGGATCCCGATACTGCAACCGCATATATGCGGTTGCGAATGGAGGTCGAGGGGAATGATTTCCCTCGCAGGGAGCTCAAGGGACAGCGTCCCTCGAAGAAAAATTTTGATTTTGTCGACAATAGCAAAAGGACGGCTTCGCCGTCCTTTTGGTTATTTCTTATTTTTTGATTTCTACCACTCTTGTACCTGCTTCTGCATCAGAAGTATAGTCTACGGTATAGCCCAGTTTTTCAAAATCTCTCACTGCAACATAAGATCTGCCGTCCTGCAGCAGCCCTTTCATAGCAACACCATTCACATAGGCTGTTTTTTCCGCATTGTTCCATGTCACATCTTCGCCCAGTGCATCACAGATTGCTCTCAGAGGCAGATATGCTCTGCCGTCTTTCAGAATCAGTTCTGTCCATTCACTGCCGTCCCCCATGCCAAAGGGCATTTCTTCCGCACGGATACTTGCCACTGTTGCATCAAGCACTTCTGCGGTATCATCCCAGACGATCCAGTCAATGACTGCACCTGTCACAGGATTGTATTTATTATTCAGTGCATCTGCTTTTTCCGCAAATTTCTCTGTGGAGATGAAGTTTGCAGGAGCTTTCAGTGCTGTATGTCCTGCTTTCACAGCCGCATCTGTGGTAATACTGAAAAATTCCTTATCCTTATGTACGCCTGCAAATACAGATGCAGAGGTATATGTTTTGCCCTGCTTTTCAATCGCCGCTGTATAACCGAAGCTATCCATCAGCAGTACTGCCGCATCTTCTGTCATAACACCCTTCAGCATCGCACTGATTCCGCCCGCCGCTTCCACAAAGTCAGCCTGAGAGGCTTTTACATCCGCAAACATTTCTTCAATGACAGCCGCATCCTCGCCCATTGTTTCCGCAGCGATCAGCATATACGCTTCCAGTGCATTCAGCACCTGTTCGGGATTTGCCGCTACAAAGTCCAGCAGATCTGTCACAGCCTGCATTGCCGCTCTGCCGTTCACATCCAGCTGATAGCCATTTGCAGTCTTTGTTACAAGCCCTGTTTCAAAGCCTTCCAGTGCATCTTCATACAGTGTAAATACCGCTTCATACAGAGGCGCAAAATCATATGTCTGATCCATTTCCAGACCTGTCAGATCTTCCACAGAAAGCAGTTCAATATATTCCGCACCGTTCAGTGTCTGCTTCAGTTCTTTTTCATATTCTGCACCAAACATAAAGCTGTCTGCATATTCTGCGGCTTCTGTTTTTACCAGTTCATATGCCCCCAGAATGGTATCTGCGGAAACATATACACCATCTGTCAGACTGTAATAAAAATCACCCAGATCATATGTTTTGCCGCCGCAGGTCAGGTCGAATGCCATTTTGTAATCCAATGTATCCGTATTCAGATCCATTTCATATTCCAGCACTGCTGATTCTTTACCTGCAAAGATTTCAGCATCCCAGTCAGGTGCAGTACCGACTGCAGCAGATGCATCTGCAAGGAAGCCTTCCAGTGCTTCCAGATCCAGATTCATTTCTATCTGCCCTTCCACACAGTAAGCAGGCTCTGCCAGTATTTCTCTGCCCATATTCAGATATGCCAGCTCTGTCTGAGAACAGCCTGTTCCGATACACATAATTCCACAAAGTAATGCCGCCAGTTTCTTCTTCATAAAACTCCCTCCTTTTCTTCCAAGAGACAAACCTCCATCTTACAAAGACAGTATACAGGATTTTCAGAATCTCCACAATACTTATAGGGAAATTTAAGATTTTTTTAAACTTTATGTCTGTATTGTACTCTTTTCCGGCAGATACAGAGGAAATTTATCTGTAAATGTCGTACCTTCTCCCAGCTTGCTTTCCACCAGAATCTCCCCGTCATGACATTCTATGATCCAGCTTGCAATGGAAAGCCCAAGCCCCGTACCCGAAATTTCCTTATTTCTGGATTTATCTGCACGATAGAAACGGTCAAAGATTTTCGGCAGGTCTTCCTCGGCAATCCCCACACCGTGATCCTTAATGGAAATATACCCATATTTTTTATCCTTCCAGATACGCACTTCGATTTCATCGCCTTCTTCAGAGTATTTTATGGCATTCTCTCCGTGTATCCACAAAAGCTGTTTGAGCAGATCATAGTCTGCATACAGCACAACTTCCGCCTCCTGCGTAAACATAATTTTTCTTTTCACATCCAATACTTCCACTTCCCGCATCAGTTCTTCTGCAACTTCATTCAGAAGCATCGGCGCTTTCTGTGCATTCAGCCTGTTCTGGTCACTTTTTGCCAGAAACAGCAGCTGACGGATCAATGTACTCATATGCTCTGTTTCCGTCAGTATGGAATCAATGGATTCCTGCAGAATTTCGGGATCACTCTTTCCCCATCGGTTAATCAGATTGGCATACCCCTGTATGACAGAAATCGGTGTGCGCAGTTCGTGAGAAGCATCCGATATAAACTGATTCTGTTTCTGAAAAGAGGTTTCCAGTCGGTCAATCATGGAATTGAATGTTACTTTCAGTTCCTTCATTTCATCTTCCGGGCCATCTGTAGCAATACGCTGGCTCAGGTCTTCAATCGTAATCCGTTCTGCCGCAGAGCGAATCGCTTCTACAGGCTGAAAAATACGACGGCTGATATACAGCCCGATCAAAAACGAAACAAAAATCCCTACAACATCCGCAAACAGCAGCTTTGTGATAAAATGCTGCAGCCAATAGCCATTGCTGTCTATCATTTTAAACACCTGTATCCGATAAAAGTCAGATTCTGTCTGCATATGATCAGTAATCAGCATAAACTGCTGATTTTTCTCATTTTCCAGCAGATATTCTACCTGCCCGTTTCTGCTTTCCCGCCGAATATTGATCTGATATCCATTCTGCCGCAGTTTTTTTTCTCTCGCGTGCAGATAGGTTTCATTTTTTTCAAATGCCTCCTGTTCTTCCATCATCGGAAAGGAATCCTTTCTGGCATTGGGATTGATTTCCGGCGGCAGAATAAACGGCGGCAAAGATCTTGTATTGCTGCTGTATAACTTATTTTCCTTATAGCTGAACACAGTTGCATCCACATAACGATGCCGCAGAAGCTCTGTCAGTGTTTCATTGTTGAATGTCTGCTCATTTTCCAGCAAAAACTGAATCTCTTTTGTCGTGTCAATCAGTTCCCGCCGCATGGTATTCTGCTGTAATGTAGACATATTGACGGTCAGCAGGATACTCAGAAAAATCAGCGTTACCGAAAAAATACCGCCATACATCAGCGTGATCTTTTTAGCAATCGCCATATGCTGAAAATGATATGTCCAGTCTTTTCTCTGCTCTTTATTCCTCTTCCTTAACATAGTACCCCACTCCCCGAATGGTCAGGATATACTTCTTGCCAAAGGCTTCATCAATCTTGGCACGCAGGTAACGGATATATACATCCACTACATTCGTTTCTCCAATATAACTATAGCCCCATACTTCATTTAAAATCTGCTCTCTTGTCAGCACTATATTTTTATTCTGTACGAGATAGGTCAGCAGTTCATATTCTTTCTTGGTCAGATCTACAATAGTTCTGCCGACGGTAACCATTCGTTTTTCCGTATCAATTTCCAGATCCTGCACCTGTAACAGCAATTTTCTTGCAGGACTGCCTTCACAATGCTTAAATGCCACACGCATTCTTGCCAGAAGCTCCTCAATGGCAAAGGGCTTTGTCAGATAATCATCTGCTCCGCTGTCCAGTCCTGCAACCTTATCCATCACTTCATCTTTCGCTGTCAGCATAATGATCGGAATGGCAGAAAATTTCCGTACCCGTCTGCAGATTTCGATTCCTGTCAGTCCCGGCAGCATCAGATCCAGCAGTACCATATCATATTCGCCCTTCGTGACTGCCTCCATGCCCTCTCTGCCATCATAGCATACCGTCACGTCATAACCCTCATATTTTAATTCCAGCTCCACAAAGCGAGCCAGCTTTACTTCATCTTCTATCAAAAGGATCTTTCTTCGTTCCATTCTTCCGCTTCCTTTCTCTATCTGCTTTAAACGATATTACACGTTTCTTACAGTATAACAAACTTTTATCATCCTGTCCGATTTTATTCCAATCTGATTTTGATTTTACACTCCGCCCCTTAAAAATCTGTTCAAAACAGATTAAAGAATCATTAGAAAGAGAATCTGAGATGCCGTCATTTTTTCCATATTGCAGATGCCGTCGATTTTCGCTATAATAAGAGCATTGTGACGATTATCATGCTTTTATAAAAAGAATGACTGGAGGTTTATTCTATGAAAAAGAAACTTGCCCTGCTTCTGGCAGGTCTGCTGCTGTTCGGCTCTGCTGCCTGCGGAAAAAACGAAACAGCAGAAGCACCCGTAGAAGAGGAAATTCAGACAGAGATCCGTCTGGAAGAATGCGGTCTTGCCTACACTATCCCCGATGAATGGGTAGAAACAGACAATACCAATCTTTTCCCCATCACACAGCTGAGTGCAGAAAGTGCAATCTATGCCAAAATTCAGTATAACTACGCACCCGATGAAGCTCTGGATGATCTGAACGACATCAACTCCACCGTTCTCGTAGAAGATCTGATGACACCTATCGCAGAGTTTCTGGTAGTCAGAACACAGCACCTTGCCTCTCCCGAGGTACAGGAAGAAATGGCACTGTTCTCCTCTATAGAAGAACTGCCCGCACAGGAGGATTTCCATTTTTATTTTCTGAGCGATTATGCTGACGGCATTGACCATTTCTCCGACGAAGCACAGGAAACCTATCTGGCATTGGCAGAAGTACTGCCCGAGCTGAAGGACAGCGTAGAAACCTTTGCGCCTGATGTAGAAGCAGTGCTTGCACAGGCAGAGGAAGACAGCAAATATCTGAACTTCATGACAAACACACTGGAAGGCGATGCCATTGCCAGCACTGTTTTCCATGAATATGATATGACAGTTGTAAACTTCTGGGCTTCTTACTGCGAAGCTGACGGCATCAACGAACTGGATACCCTGCAGGCATTCTATACAGATCTGCAGAAAAAACACCCGAATGTAAACTTCATTCAGGTTGTCATTGATACACCCGAACCCAATGCCGAAGCCGCCGCTCTGAAAGCCTATGAAAAAGCCGGCGTTACTTTCACAGGCATTATGCCCGACCAGAACCTCGGAAACTGGATCATGGCAAATCTGAACGGTCTGCCTACAACCATTTTCGTAGACGGTACAGGCAAACCCTTCTCTCTAAAAGTGGAAGGGATGCAGGATGCCGCTTACTATATGGAAACCACAGAAACCATGCTGAAAACGGTTGATACAGAAGAAGCCGAAGAAAAAGAATAAACACGAAAAAGCCGTCAGTCCCCGCTGACGGCTTTTTTGAAAACAAAAAACGGTACAGTTGTACCGTTTTTATTTTTTCAGTTACTGTGCATATTCCGCATAGCCGGAAACCATGATGCTCTTTACATTGTTGTCATAGCCCACATGGAAATCCAGAGCCTGTCCCAGATCACGCAGTTTGAAATAGTTACTGCCGTTGATCTTATAGGCTTTCAGGTTCATGCGTTCGCCGTTGATATAAATGGCATTGTCGCTTGTCAGTGCAGTCACTGCCCCTTTGGAAGCATCCGCCGCCAGTTCACTGCCTGTCAGCTGGTATGCTTCGCCGCTTGTCAGTGTTACGCATTTTGTGGCATTGTCAAAGCCTACAGAGAACTGTTTGTCTGTACCGTTCAGAATTGCCGCCACATCACGTACTTTAAAATAGTTGCTGCCGTCAATTTTATAAATAGAAGGTGTTTTCTTTGCACCGTCTGCATACAAGGCATCTGTTGTGGGTGTCGCTTCCGCTGTGCCAATGTTAATCGTTACCGCCTTAGACGCACCGTTGCCGAATTTTACTTCTACTGTATGCTTACCTGCACCCAGTGCATCCACATTCAGATTAAAGGTATAGGGATAATCCGCCGCATTTGCCATCCATTTGCTGTCCACATACCATGCCGCTGTCTGTTTGTCTGCCGCATAGATATATGCCGCCAGTTTCATCATACCGTCCCATGCAGAGGAAGGCAGAGCAGATGCTTTTGTATAGCAGGAAGCATCGCCGTTTACATCATGCAACAGTACAGGATTACTGCTGGTTGCTTTCACATATGCCGTATTCACAGCAGGGCTGCTGCTCAGCATATAAATTGTGGAAGAAGAACCAAAGTTGGAATCAGAGTATACCATTGCCTTGATCTGAGGGTATACCATAGGCAGGAAGCTGTAGGCTTTCTGTACACGTTCTGCCGCAAACGCAGAGGTATCTGTGCCGTCTTTCAGACTGTATGCACCGCCCTCTGTTACGATAACAGGCTTGTTGTGCATCTTCGCCAGATTCACTGTCTGCTGTACATTCAGCATTGCATCGCCATACTGCCCTACACCATAGAAGCCGTCATTTGTTGTATCGCCATTATTGGCAAATTTATTGTAATACAGAGAAACGCCTACCCAGTCTACTGTGCTGTTACCGGGGTAAAAGCTGTCTATATCTACCTTATGCGCACTGCTGAAGTTCGGAGAATATACCAGAGCCACATTAGATGCGTAGGTGCGTGCCAGTTTCGCAATATGATTGTATGCCGCTTTGTAGCTTTCCGGTGTCGCCGCATTGCCCCATACATTCACTTCCCCGCCGATACGCAGGAAAACAGGACAGCTCAAAGTGCTCAGATACTGCAAATCCGCAATCAGCTTTGCATCATATACGCCATTTACAACAGACTGGCAGTCCGTGCCTTCATGTGTAAAGTTCAGATTGATCAGCAGACCTCTGGAACCATCGAGAGCCTTGCCGTAAATATAAGACCAGTACTCCAGACTATAGGTATCATCTAAAGAATAATAGTAAGATACCAGAGATTCCTCTGTCATTTCATGCAGATTGGCAAGCCCATAGCGACCGTCTACCGTACCGCCTCTTGCAATTCTGCCGTAATATACCCCTTCTTTGGGTTCCCATTTTGCACCATAGTAAGGATATCCCTGTCCTGTCCCGTCTGTTACGGCATAAATTTCCGTATTGGCATCCAGACTTTTATAGGCTGTCCGCAATGTCGTTGTGCTTTCATCTGCCAGTGCTACTGCAGAGCTTCCCAGCACCATTGATGCAGTCAGAGCCAGAGAAATCCATTTTCTGAGTCCTTTTTTCATATTACTCCCCCCTGTAAATACATTTGTCTTTTGCCTGTATTATAAAAAAGGCGGGAGCATGGCTCCCGCTTGCAGTGTCATGTTTATACTTCTGTTGTTTCTTCTGCTTCTTTTTCTGTTTCTCTGATTGCGATACCCAGTTCTTCCAGCTGTTTTTCTTCAACCAGACCGGGAGCTGCTGTCATAGGACAGGAAGCGTCTTTTACTTTAGGGAATGCGATTACGTCACGGATAGAAGTTGCACCGCTCATCAGCATGATGATTCTGTCCAGACCGAATGCCAGACCGCCGTGAGGGGGTACACCGTATTTGAATGCATCCAGCAGGAAGCCGAAGCGTTCCTGTGCATCTTCCTGTGTGAAGCCCAGCAGTTCAAACATTTTCTGCTGGATATCTCTGCGGTGGATTCTGATAGAGCCGCCGCCCAGTTCATAACCATTCAGAACGATGTCATATGCTTTCGCACGTACTGCACCGGGGTTTGTGTCAATCAGTTCCAGATCTTCGTCCATAGGTGCTGTGAAAGGATGGTGAACTGCTACATATCTGCCAGCTTCTTCGTCCCATTCCAGCATAGGGAATTCTGTGATCCACAGGAATGCGAAATCGTCGGGTCTTGTCAGTTCCAGCATTCTGCTCAGTTCCAGACGCAGTGCACCCAGAGAGTCGAATACTACTTTGTCCTGATCTGCACAGATCAGAATCAGGTCGCCGGGCTGACCGTCCATAGCGTCTACGATTTCCTGCAGTTTTTCAGGTGTGAAGAATTTTGCAATCTGAGATTTCAGAGTGCCGTCTTCGTTTACGGAAATCCAAGCCAGACCTTTTGCTCTGTATGTTTTTACGAATTCAACCAGAGAGTCGATTTTCTTTCTGGGGAAAGAACCGCAGCCTTTTGCGTTGATCGCTCTTACGCTGCCGCCGTTTTCCAGTGCGGATTTGAATACAACAAATTCTGTACCTGCTACCACATCAGAGATGTTTTTCAGTTCCATACCGAAACGTACATCGGGTTTATCGGAACCAAAGCGTTCCATCGCTTCTTTGTATGTCATTCTGGGCAGAGGCAGCTGAATGTCTACATTCATCAGATCCTTAAATACCTTCTGCATCATTCTTTCATTGATATCCATGATATCGTCGATATCAACGAAGGACAGTTCCATGTCAACCTGTGTGAATTCAGGCTGTCTGTCTGCTCTCAGGTCTTCGTCACGGAAGCATTTTGCTACCTGGTAGTATCTGTCCATACCGGATACCATCAGAAGCTGTTTGTACAGCTGAGGGGACTGGGGCAGACCATAGAAATTGCCGGGGTGTACACGGGAAGGCACCAGATAGTCACGTGCACCTTCAGGTGTGGATTTACCCAGGATAGGTGTTTCGATTTCCAGGAAATGTTCGCCGTCCAGGAAGTTTCTCATAACCTGTACTACATTGTGACGCAGTACCAGATTTTTCAGCTGAGAAGGTCTTCTCAGATCCAGATAACGATATTTCAGACGCAGATCATCTTTTACTGTGATGCTGTCTTCAATCTGGAAAGGTGTTGTTTCGGATTCAGAAAGGATTCTCAATTCCTTTGCGATGATTTCGATTTTGCCTGTTTTCATGTTGGGGTTGATGTTGCCTTCTGTTCTTGCAACAACTTCGCCCTTTACCGCCAGTACAAATTCACTTCTTACTGTTTCTGCTTTTGCAAACAGTTCTTTTTCTGCTGTATTGCCGTCAATCGCAATCTGTACCAGACCGCTCTTATCTCTCAGTGCAATGAAGATCAGCTGACCCAGGTCACGGCGGCGCTGTACCCAGCCCATCACTGTCACAGTCTGGCCGATCATTGTTTCATTTACATCACAGCACATACAGCTTCTTTTCAAACCTGTTAAAGATTCTCCCATGTTGCTACGCTCCTTACTTTGTCTATTATTAATTTTTATACTTACCTTTTTCTATCTTAATATCATATCATTTTTCCGCAAAAAGTAAAGTTTTCTTGCCACATTTTTTAAATCGTACTATAATAAACTGGTATATATTACATAAATACAGAGCCTTTCTCTGTAAGATAAGGAGTGTATTACCATGAACCATCATAAAGTCATTACTATCAGCCGACAGTATGGCAGCGGCGGCCGTATCGTAGCGAAAAAGCTTGCGGAAGCCTTAAATATTCCTTTTTATGATAACGAACTGATCACACTGGCAGCGGAAAAAACAGGTCTTTCTGTGGAATGCTTCAAGGATGCGGAAAAAACATCCGTGGGCAATCTGTTCTTTTCTCTGACATCCCTTGCACCCAGCATGGACTCTGTTGGACTGCCTCTGAATGAAAAGATCTTTCTGGTACAATCTCAGGTCATCAAAGAAGTTGCAGACGAAGGCCCCTGCGTTATCGTTGGGCGTTCCGCAAACTATGTATTGGAAGAAAACCCCAACTGTATCAACATCTTCCTGCAGGCAGACCTGCCCGACCGTGTGGAACGTGCAGTAACCATGTATGATCTGCCCGAACAGCACGCAGAAGCAACTGTTCTGAAAACAGACAAACGCCGTGCGAACTATTACAACTACTTCACAGGCGGCAAATGGGGCAAAGCAGAAAACTACGACCTCATTTTAAACACTTCCAGAATGGATCTCGACAAAATCGTAGAAGTCATCAAAACATATGTATCCCTGAGATAAGGGATTTAAAACCGTGGGGCGCTGCCCCACACCCCGCGAGGGGGTCACCCCCTCGACCCGGTTTGCAGAAACTTCGTTTCTGCGGAATCAATCCAATTGATCCGCCGAAGGCAAATAAAAAGTTTTTGGCTCGCTTTTTTCAAAAAGCGAGTGGGGTGCAGGGGCAAAGCCC
>CALASU010000038.1 GCA_937888765.1 uncultured Clostridia bacterium
AGTCATATTGGTTTTGCCCGCATAGCTTTCTACCTGTTTCTGCAGCTCCGCCATCTGTGCATCCTTCGTTTCATTCAATGCAGGTACGATCAGTACAAAAATAACAATGGCGGCTGATACAATCCCTGCCAGAAAGGCGAGAAAATCTCGTTTTTCCAGAACGCCGCTTTTCTTTTCTGTGCGTTTATAGGGCGGGGGAGGCGGAAGACTGTCTGTGCGTTTGAGGGTGGTATTGTTTTTTGCCGCTTTTTTCTGCTTGGCAGAGCCTGCAGAATGGGAAAGATTCCCGAGGATTCTTGCGTAATGCATCGCAATGGGGTTGCGAATATCCCGTTTTAGTACAATATCATTGAAATGGATTGCACGCTTCTGATTTTTGTCTTCCATACAGCACAGCGTCATCAGATTATAGGCATCCAGAAAATTCGGATTGTTGTCGATGGCTTTTTTCAGCTGAATGATCGCGAGATCTTCACTGCCTTGTCTTAAGTATGCAATCGCCTGATTATACAGCCTTACGGCATCATTGCATTTATCCATCTCTCTTGCGTGTCTTTGCAGATATTCCATATAGACTCCTGCAAGGTTATCACATGGCTGAATCGAGGTGCTGATGATCCAATGCTTCAAAGCATCCCCGATATGCCCTGTTTCGCAATAAATCAGTCCAAGCAGATTGCGTGCCTGTATATTTTTTTTGTCAAACAGAAGGCTTTGCTCCAGATGCTCCGCTGCACCGTAAAGGTCGTTTTCCTGAGCCATCTCCAATGCCTGATTGTACAGGCGGATAGATGTCTGACGTGTTCTGCGGAATACAAATACATCTACACCGCAGCCGGGACAAAGGAAGCCTTCTGAAAAGGGTAAACCACAATTCGGGCATTTCATTTGCTGCTCTCTCCTTTGGTCTTTAGTTTTTTGTTTTCGGATGGTTAGTTCTGAGAGGTCTGTTTTCTCTCTTTTACCAGATGCTGTACAATATCCAGAAGATCCTGCATCTGGGACTGCTGCAGATTGGATTCGATGTCATCCAGTTCCAGAACAGGCTGGTATTTTTTCAGTTCTTCTTTAAAATCAAACACAGGGATTCCCTCCGTTTCAAATTTCTTTTATTTCAGATTCTGTTGTTTCAGATACGTTCGCATTGCACCGATCATATATAACGAACCGCAGCAGAGAATCACACCGTCCTGCGGTGTAACGGAGCGGGCTTTTTCAAAGGCCTGTCCGATTTCTTTTTCCAGATAGATTTCTCCACGAAAAGCGGAAAGCGCTTCGGAAAGGGTAAGCACATCCAGTTTCCTTTCGCTCTGGGGTTCTGTCAGGATGATTGTTTCGGCAAGGGGAAGTATTTCCTCAGCCATTTTTGTATATTCCTTATCTCCCAGTACGCCCAGAATCAGCGTTACTTTTTCAGATGCGAAATATATGGATACCGAACGGGCCAGCTGTTGGATCCCGTCTGCATTATGTGCGCCGTCAAGTAATACAAGGGGATTCCTGCCGCAAAGTTCCATTCGACCTGCCCAGCGTGCCTTGGCAATGCCGCTTAAAATATGTTCCGCAGAAAGGTGCAGTCCCTGTCGCTGCAGTACAGTACACGCCTGTAAAACCGTAGCACAGTTCTGCATCTGATAAGAGCCAAGCATAGACAGCTTAACTTCTGCAAAGGAACACAATTCATTTTTTACAGCGAAAACAGTCCCTTCCAATGTCTGAGAAGCGACCGAAAATTCATTTTTACAGCAGAAAAATGGAGAATTTTGTTTCATTGCTGTATTTTTTACTATATTATATACTATTTCGTCCTGTGAATACAACACTACAGGGCAATTTTTCTTTATAATGCCTGCCTTTTCCCGTGCAATGACTTCCAGAGAATTTCCCAGAAAATCCGTATGGTCGATGCTGATGGACAT
>CALASU010000039.1 GCA_937888765.1 uncultured Clostridia bacterium
ACAGAATCTGATTTCGACAGAGAAAAATTACAGGAAAGACTGGCAAAACTGTGCGGCGGCGTAGCTGTGATCAAAGTCGGTGCGGCAACAGAAACAGAAATGAAAGAAAAGAAAATGCGTATGGAAGATGCACTGGCGGCAACAAGAGCGGCTGTGGAAGAAGGTATCGTTGCAGGCGGCGGTACAGCACTGGTTCATGCGATTGATAAAGTAAAAGAAGCTTGCGCAGGTCTGACAGGCGATGAAAAAACAGGTGCGGAAATCGTAATCAAAGCACTGGAAGCACCTCTGAGACAGATCGTTGCAAATGCAGGTCTGGAGGGTTCTGTTATCGTAAACAAGGTAAAAGAACTGGATGACAGCATGGGCTTCGATGCACTGACAGAAGAATATGTGGAAATGGTAGAAGCGGGTATTCTTGACCCTGCAAAGGTAACAAGAAGCGCACTGCAGAATGCAACTTCCGTTGCGTCCACATTCCTGACAACAGAAGCAGTTGTGGCAGAACTGCCCGCAAAAACTCCTATGATGCCCGATCCCGGTATGGGCGGCGGCATGGGCGGCTATATGTGATCTATTTATAGAAGAAAACCATGCAGACGGCAGACGATGTTCTGCCGTCTCTTTTTGTGTTTCAGTAAGGAAAGAAGCGGAAAAAATCGTAGGAAATCTGTCAAAGTGGGAACTTGAGGTGTATCTGTAAGAAGGAAAAGTGTCTTTTGGCTGAGAAATGCGGAAAAAATGAAAAAAAGTTTACTGGTAAATCTTTCCGCAAAAAGCTGTGAAACCCAGTCACAGAGCGGGTTTATGTTGGTTTTTGTTTTTGAGCCGGAAACAAATGTGCGAATTGTTAAAAAAATATCCTTTTCTGAAAAACTTTTTTGAATTTCTATTGACTTTCTCAAATGGTATCATATATAATTGCTATGCTGATACTGCATACAGCGGGATTTGCGGCAGGCAGTATCGGTTAATGAAAAGAATTTAAGTTTAAGGAGGGATTTTCTTGTTACAGGTTTTTGACATTATCGGTCCCATTATGATCGGCCCTTCCAGCTCTCATACAGCAGGTGCGGTTCGTATCGGTAAATACGCACGTTCTGTGTTGGGTAAGAGACCCGTGAAAGCAGTAATTCGCTTCAGCGGTTCTTTCTCCAAGACATACAAAGGTCATGGTACAGACAAGGCAATCGTTGCAGGTATTCTGGGCATGGATACAGATGACAGCCGTATTCGTAACAGTATGCAGATTGCAACAGAAGAAGGTCTGGATTTCAGATTCATCGAAGATGACATTGACGGTGCGCATCCCAACACAGCAGAAATTACACTGACAGATGCAGACGGCAGATCTGCTCTGATTCAGGGCTGTTCTATCGGCGGCGGCAACATCATCATTACAAAAATCAATGATACAGAAGTATCCATCTCCGGTAAATCTGATACATTGGTAATTCCCCATGATGACGTACCCGGTATGATTGCCGTGGTTACAAACATTCTGGCGGAAAAAGGCGTAAACGTTCACGGCTTCTCTCTGGGCAGAGACCGCAAGGGCGGTATCGCTGTTATGACAATCGAAATCGACGGCAATATTGATGAGTCTATCAATGAAGCAATCATGGAATGCCCCAATATTCACGCATCCACGATTCTGAAAGCGATTTAAGAAGGAGAGGTGGAGCAAATTGCTGAAATATGATTCCGTAGCCGAACTGGTAAGAGAAGCGGAAAAGAGAGGTCTGAAACTCTCTGAACTGGTTCTGAAAAGTCAGGCGGCAATCGCAGAAAAAACAGAAGAAGAAATGTTTAACACAATGGCACGCTCCTTGCAGGTTATGAAAGAATCTGTGCAGGACGGTCTGGATAAAGAAAAACGCTCTGCCAGCGGTCTGACAGGCGGCGATGCGTTCAAAATGAACGAAGTGCTGAAAGCAGGCAGAACAATGACAGGTCCTTTCTTTGGTAATGCGATGATGAAAGCCATCGCAGTTGCACAGACAAATGCATGCATGGGCAGAATCGTAGCATCCCCCACAGCGGGTTCCTGCGGTATCCTTCCTGCGGCTTTGCTGACATTGCAGGAAGAAAGAAACATTCCCGATAAAGATCTGGTAATGGCACTGTTCACAGCATCTGCAATCGGTATTGTTATTGCAACAAATGCCAGTGTAGCAGGTGCAGCGGGCGGCTGTCAGGCTGAATGCGGTGCAGCAAGTGCAATGGCAGCAGCAGCTATGGTTGAACTGTGCGGCGGTACACCCAAACAGGCAGAACATGCTTGTGCCATCGCACTGAAAAATATTCTGGGTCTGGTATGTGACCCCGTTGCAGGTCTGGTTGAAATCCCCTGCATCAAGAGAAATGCCGGCGGTGTAGGTAACGCTCTGGTAGCGGCTGAACTGGCTCTGGCAGGCATCGAAAGCCACATTCCTGCGGATGAAGTCATCGTAGCGATGAAAAAAGTCGGTGATATGATGTCTCCTACACTGAAGGAAACAGCCGAAGGTGGTCTGGCAACAACACCTACAGGCAAAAAGCTTTGCGAAAAAGTATTTGGTTGATGCTAATTTTCGTCAAATCTAATACTTTTAGATACTTATTTCGTACAACCGTATCGTAACAAAGCAATCATAAGAAATACAATTTAATAGGAGAAGGTCAAAAATGAGTATTATTCAAAAATGGAATAGCATTTCCTTAGTAAAACGTATCGTATGTGGTCTGATCATCGGTGCGATTCTGGGTGTGGCAGTTCCTCAGGTATCCGTAATCGGTATCTTTGGTACACTGTTCGTAGGTGCACTGAAAGCAATCGCTCCCATTCTGGTATTCTTCCTGGTAATGGCTGCTCTGGCTTGCGGTCAGGAAGGCGGCGGTAAAACAATGGGCCGTGTAGTTGTACTGTACCTGGTTGGTACATTCGCAGCTGCTGTATGCGCGGTTCTGGCTTGTCACTTCATTCCCATCGTTCTGCCTCTGGGCTCCGGTGCTTCCACAGATGGTTACACAGCGGCTGGCGGCGTTGGCGAAGTATTTGCAAACCTGCTGTCCAACATCGTAGCTAACCCCATCGGTTCCATGGTAAACGCTAACTATCTGGGTATTCTGTTCTGGGCTGTAATCTTCGGTCTGGCTCTGAAATCCGCTAGCGAATCCACAAAATCCGCACTGAACGATTTCTCTGAAGCTGTTACAGCAGCAGTTAGAGGCGTAATCTCTTGTGCACCTTTCGGTATCATGGGTCTGGTATTCACAACAGTATCCGAATCCGGTCTGGGTATCTTCACAGAATACGGTAAAGTACTGGCAGTACTGGTAGGCTGTATGGCATTCGTTGCTCTGGTTCTGAATCCTTTCATCGTATGGACACAGATCAAATCCAACCCTTACCCTCTGGTATTCAAATGTCTGAAAGACTCTTTCATCACAGCATTCTTTACAAGATCTTCCGCTGCGAACATCCCTGTAAACATGACACTGTGTAAAGAACTGGGTCTGGATGAAGACAACTACTCCATCTCCATTCCTCTGGGTGCTACAATCAACATGGCTGGTGCTGCTATCACAATCACAGTTATGACTCTGGCTTGTGTAAACACACTGGGTATGGAAGTTCCTCTGGCAATGAAAATCCTGCTGTCCTTCGTAGCAGCAATCTCTGCTTGCGGTGCTTCCGGTGTAGCTGGTGGTTCCCTGCTGCTGATCCCTCTGGCTTGCTCTCTGTTTGGTATCCCCAACGATGTAGCGATGCAGGTAGTAGGTATCGGTTTCATCATCGGTGTAGTTCAGGACTCCTGCGAAACAGGTCTGAACTCCTCCACAGACGCACTGTTCACAGCTGCGGCTGAATTCCACGATTTCAAAGTTGCTGGCAAAGATATCTGGGCTTGGAGAAAGAAATAATTTTTCTGTAAAGAAAAACTTGCAACAAAATATACATAAACTAAATTTATAAAAATTACGGTTGGTACGAAACACCCCATCGCGAAAGCGATGGGGTTTTTTTACTCTATAGGAAATTCCGCAACACAGAAAAATGTGTTATAATAAACAAAGAATAAAAATGAGCATAGCAAAAGAGCGAAGATGGGTGAACTTCGCCATGACGTTGTATGTGTGAATTTTTATTTCTGGTTTTAGAAGACTACGTTATTTGACGATAGAACAAAGGAAATGTATGGATAAGAAGCTAACCATGCCTCATTGCCTTTAAATATTGTTCAAATAGCGTAGTTTTTTTATAAAAAGTTTCTAAAACCAGCATGTCTGTTCCACAGGCGGGACAGAGTAAAGGATCTTGTCCAAAAGATTCCATGATTGAAGAACGCCAGTCAGAATGGCGTAGCAATAAACGACGTTTCTCTTTAGAAATGAAATGCCGTAAATGTTTTTTGTGTTTATGATGTTTTGCGTATAAACCGTAATAACGGAGCATTTTGAAATGCTTTTCAGGGATATGAATGATAAGACGCTTGATAAATCGTAAAGCGGGGACACATTCATAGATTGTTTTGTGGTCTTCATGCCTGGTGTAATGAAAAATGACAAAACGACCATCATAATCATCAATACGGGAAGTGGCAATGACAGGACGACCGAGATATCTGGAAATATATTTAATAACGAATTTAGGAGAATTCAGGTTTGGTTTTGCTCTGACATAGAAGCCATCGGGATACTTTTTATATAAGGTGTTTTTGAGCTTTTTAAAAGAAATATCCAGACAGGCGGAAAGCTTTTCGAGAAGTACTTTCTGAAAAGCACGGCGAAGGAACGTAAAATTAAAATATTTAATAGAACGCCAGGGAGTGATATTTCCAGAAGCACCTTCAGAAATCAAAGCATGGATATGAGGATTCCATTTGAGATCACGTCCAAAAGTATGAAGGACACAAATAAAACCGGGAGTAAAATTTTCTGATTTACTGATTTTAGAGAACATGCGAAGAACGACATCTTGGACGGATTGGAAAAGAAGGTTCAGCAGATTTCGGTCTTTTAAGAAAAAATCTCGCAGTTCTTCGGGGATGGTAAAAACACAATGTCTGTGCGTACAGGCAATGAGTTTTGAAGACATGTATATAGAACGCATTTGATTATACTTATTGCCGCAGGAAGGACAGAATCTGCTCTTGCAGCGAAAAGCAACAAATTTCAGATTGCCGCAATGAGGACACCCGTACATAGTTCCGCCGTAGGAAGGGTCGCCGCAATGAATCATCTTATTGACATTTTCAATAACGGAGGCTCTGGGGTTTAGTTTATAAATAATGTGTTCGTAATAATCAGAAAAGATAGACTGTAATATGTTCATGCTTAAATTTTACCAAAGAATGTGATAAAAGAAAAGCCCCCACCCCTCATGAATGAGGGGCAGGGGGAGCTGAGAGTGCCGAAGGCACTTTTTTATGCTTAAGGTTGT
>CALASU010000040.1 GCA_937888765.1 uncultured Clostridia bacterium
TGACGACAGAAGCGGAAAACGGCGAAATTCGCATCACACTGGAAGTGGCACAGGACTGCATCCAGAAGCGTGCGCTGAATTATGACAGGGACGGGGATAATCATTATGATACGATTTCTGCATTTATTAAGAGTATGCGTGGTTCTGATCCCGATGCAGCTTTGTATTATCTTGCAAAAATGATTTATGCGGGGGAAGATCCCAAGTTTATCGCCCGCAGGGTTGTAATCTGTGCTTCTGAGGATGTGGGCAACGCAGACCCGCACGCTTTGCAGGTAGCGGTTGCGGCAATGGAGGCTGTAAACTTTATCGGTATGCCTGAGGGGCGGATTCCCTTAGCGCAGGCAGTATCTTATGTGGCGTGTGCACCCAAGAGCAATGCGGCATATCTTGCCATTGACAAGGCTTTGGTAGATGTGCGGACAAAACGCATTAAGACGGTGCCGCCGCATCTGAAGGATGCACATTACAGCGGCTCAAAAGACTTGGGGCATGGTATCGGTTACAAATATGCACATGATTATCCCGGGCATTATGTAGAGCAGCAGTATCTGCCGGATGAGCTTGTGGGTACTGTATACTATGAACCGACAGATAACGGTATAGAACGCCGCATCAAAGAGCATCTGCGCCGGCTGAAAGGGGAATAAGGGGGATTTTTTGGTTTTCCCCCTTGACTTTCCAAATCGTTGTGTTAGAATAATTACGTCATAAATTTTGTGAACAACTGTGAAGATGAAAAGTACACAGATGAGCGTTCCCAGAGAGAAGATGTCAAGGCTGAAAGCATCTTTGTTCGGCGAAGCTGTGGAAGTTCCCATCGGAGTTGGCTCTTTGAAAGAATATTCTTCGTTTTGTAAGGATGGAGTAGGAGAGTCCGTTTCATGCACGTTACGCATCAGAGTGCCTGTGATAGCAGGAATTTGGGTGGTACCGCGAGCCTTCGTCCCTTTGTATGGATGAAGGCTTTTTTTACTTGGGGCGCTGCCCCAAATCCCGCCGCAGGGAATGATAAGGAATCTTCCCTTTGCAGAACCATTTCATGGTTCTGCAGTATCGGGATCCAAGGGGATGATCCCCTTGGTGGGAGTTTGAGGGCAAAGCCCTCAAGAAGAAAGAGAGGAGAAAAGAAAAATGAAGGATAAGTTGAAACTGATCCACGACGCTGCTTTGGCTGCTTTTGAAGAAGCTGACAATATCAAAGCACTGGATGAACTGAAAGTAAAATATTTGGGTAAAAAAGGTGAACTGACAGCAATTCTGAAAGAAATGGGCAAACTGTCCGCAGAAGAACGCCCCATCATCGGTCAGCTGGCAAACGAAGTAAGAAGTGACATCGAACAGAAACTGGAAGACAATAAAAAACGTCTGGAAGCGGCTGAACTGGCGGCTCGTCTGGAAACAGAAAAGATCGACGTAACAATGCCCGGCAAAGCAAGAGCAGAAGGTCACAAACACCCTATGAGAATCGTTATTGACGAAATCTGTGATATCTTCATGGGTATGGGTTACGAAGTGGCAGATGGCCCCGAAGTAGAAAAAGACTACTACAACTTTGAAGCACTGAACATCCCTGCAAACCACCCCGCAAAGGATGAACAGGATACTTTCTACATCAACGGCGATATTCTGCTGAGAACACAGACATCTCCCGTACAGGTTCGTACAATGGAAAAAGGCAAACTGCCTATCCGTATGGTATGTCCTGGTACTGTTTACCGTTCTGACGAAGTAGACGCAACACATTCCCCTGTATTCCACCAGCTGGAAGGCATGGTAATTGATAAGAATGTAACTATGGGCGACCTGAAAGGTGCACTGGCAGTATTCGCGAAAGAACTGTTCGGCGAAGATACAAAAGTACGTTTCCGTCCTCACCATTTCCCTTTCACAGAACCCAGTGCGGAAATGGACGTAACATGCTTTGCATGCGGCGGCGAAGGCTGTCGTGTATGTAAGGGCGAAGGCTATATCGAACTGCTGGGCTGTGGTATGGTACATCCCAAGGTTCTGAAAATGAGCGGCATTGATCCCGAAGAATACAGCGGTTTCGCATTCGGTATGGGTCTGGAACGTGTAGCGATGCAGCGTTATGGCATCACAGACCTGCGTCTGCTGTTTGAAAACGATATGAAGTTCCTCAAACAGTTCTGATTTTAAAATATAAGAATGATTTAAAAATAAACCGATTCCTTGAAAATGCATTTGAAAAATGCATTTTCGTATAGGGTCAAGGGGGTTACCCCCTTGCGGGAGTTTGAGGGCAGCACCCTCAACAAAAGAAAGGAGAGTTATTTTCATGGACGTACCTATGTCTTGGATGAAAGAATATGCAGCCGTTACAGCGGATATTAAGGATTTTGTGGAAGATATCACACTGACAGGCTCTAAAGTAGAAGGCTACACAGCAGTAGCAGGCGAAATCAAAAATGTAGTAACAGGCTACATCAAAGCAATTGAAAAACACCCTCAGGCAGATAAACTGGTAATCTGCACAATTGACGCAGGTCAGAGCAAGGATCTGACAATCGTTACAGGTGCACCCAACGTAAAAGTTGGCGACTATGTACCCGTTGCACTGGATAATTCCGTAATTGCAGAAGGTAAGGAAATCCACACAGGCGAACTGCGCGGTGTTGTTTCCGAAGGTATGCTGTGTTCTGTGGAAGAACTGGGCTGTGACAGACATGACTTCCCCGAAGCACCTGAATATGGTATCTATATCTTCCCCGAACCCGTTGAACTGGGGAAAGATATCACAGAAGTACTGGATCTGAAAGATGAAGTCGTAGAATATGAAATCACATCCAACAGACCCGACTGCTTCTCTATTCTGGGTATTGCAAGAGAAGCGGCTGCAACATACAATATTCCTTTCAACTATCCTGAAATCGCAGTGAAAGAAGAAGCGGAAGGCAATGCGGCTGATTATGTTAAAGTAACAATCGAAAATGCAGATCTGTGCCCCAGATACGCTGCAAGAGTGGTTAAGAATGTAAAAATCGGTCCTTCTCCCAGATGGATGAGAAAAAGACTGCGTATGGCAGGCGTTCGTCCTATCAACAATATCGTTGATATTACAAACTATGTTATGCTGGAAATGGGTCAGCCCATGCACGCATTCTCCATCGAAACAATCAAAGACAGCCATATCATTGTTAGAAGCGCAAAAGAAGGCGAAAAGATTACAACTCTGGATGGCGTAGAAAGAAATCTGGACCCCTCCATGCTGGTAATCGCTGACCCCGAAAAAGCAGTTGCAATTGCAGGTGTTATGGGCGGCGAAAACTCTATGATTGTGGAAGGCTCTCAGGCAGTTCTGTTTGAATCTGCAAACTTCGATGGTCCTAACGTTCGTATCACAGCGAAAAAAGTAGGTCTGAGAACAGACGCTTCCAGCAAATTTGAAAAAGGTCTGGACCCCAATCTGGCTCTGGAAGCAGTAAACCGTGCGGCACAGCTGGTTGAACTGCTGGGCGCAGGGGATGTTGTTCCCGGCGTAGTGGATGAATACCCTAATAAGAGAGATACTTGGGAACTGTCCTATAACCCTGAATGGATTAACAAATTCCTGGGTATTAACATTTCTGAAGAAGAAATGAAAGCAATCTTTGAAAGAATCGAACTGAAAGTAGATATGGAAAACCATAAGGTAACAGTACCTACATTCCGTCCTGACCTGGAAGCACAGGCTGATCTGGCAGAAGAAATCGCTCGTTTCTATGGCTACAACAAAATTGAAGCAACACTGGCAAGCGGTACGCCTACAGTGGGCAAAAAAACATATGAACAGACAATCACATCTATCGTAAAAGATACAGTGATCGCAAATGGTTTGTGCGAAGCAATGACATACAGCTTCGAAAGCCCTAAGGTATTCGACAAACTGCTGATCCCCGCTGACAGCAAACTGAGAAATGCAATCGTAATCTCCAACCCTCTGGGCGAAGACTTCTCCATCATGAGAACCGTATCCTTCAATGGTATTCTGAACTCTCTGGCAACAAACTACAACAGAAGAAACGAAAGCGCAGGTCTGTTTGAAGTTGCAAAAATCTATATCCCCAAAGAATTGCCTCTGACAGAACTGCCTCATGAAATTCCCACACTGACAATGGGTATGTACGGCAACATGGATTTCTATGATCTGAAAGGTATTGTAGAACATCTGATGAAAGTTCTGGGTATGGAAAACGTAGCAGAATACACAACAGAAAAATCCCTGCCCTGGATGCATCCCGGCAGAACTGCTGCTGTAGTGGTAAACGGCGAAAACATTGGTTACCTGGGTGAAGTACATCCTGCAGTAGCGAAAAACTACGGTATCGGTACAAGAGCATATCTGGCTGTACTGGATATGGAAAAAGTTGTGGAATATGCTAACAGAAAAGTGGTTTATAAAGCACTGCCTAAATTCCCTGCAATCACAAGAGATATCGCAATGCTGGTGAAAGAAGATGTAACAGTAAAAGAAATCGCTGACATCATCAAGAAAAACGGCGGCGCATATCTGGAAGAAGTAAAACTGTTTGACGTATATCAGGGTGCACAGATTGAAGCAGGTCACAAATCCGTGGCTTACTCCATCGCATTCAGAAGCGCGGAAAGAACACTGGCTGACACAGACATCGCAGAGGCTATGGATGCAATCCTGAAGAATCTGGCAGATGAACTGGGTGCACAGCTGAGAGATAAATAATTCTTTTTGCGGGCTCTGCCCTCAAACTCCCGGCAGGGAAATCATTTCCCAGCACCCTTATTTGCAACCGCATATGTATGCGGTTGCGATATCGGGGTCGAGGGGGTGACCTCCTCGTGAGGGTATTGGGGGCAACGCCCCCAAGGTCTATAAAAAAAACCGCTCCGAAAGGAGCGGTTTTTTTAGTTTAATGTTTCAAATTTTCTGATATAGCAGGTTGCTACGGGAGTAGGGCCAACGTGTGTACCGATGGTAATGCCAACGGGCCAGATTTCGTCCAGTACATCGAAGCCTTCTGCTTTCAGTTCCTGTTGCATTTCTTCAGCAATGGACTGGCGTTCTTTTTCTGCGCGTACCACTACAACATGATAGTTTTCTTTTTCTGCACCGATTTCAGCACGAGTCATATCCATGATGGTTTTTACGGCTTTTTTGGAACCACGTACCTTGCTTTCGGGATACAGTTCACCGTCTTTCATGACGATAATAGGTTTGATATTCAGAATTGTACCTGCCAGAGCGGAAACCTTACCGATTCTGCCGCCTTTCTGCAAATGCTCCAGAGAGTCAACGGTAAAGTTGATCTTTGCTGTCTTTTTCAGAACATTCAGCTTCTGTTCCAGTGTTTCAATATCCATGCCTGCATCTCTCATGCGGCAGGCTTCGTATACCACCAGACCCTGAGAGCCGGTTGCGCATATGCTGTCAACAACTTTGATGATGCGTTCCGGATAGGATTCAGAAAGAATATTACCTGCATTGACGGCACTCTGGAAAGAGCCGCTGAATTTAGAAGACAGACAGATGCAGAAAATGTCATGCCCGTTTTTCAGATGTGGTTCCATAGCATCCATGTAATCCTGTACAGAGGGCAGGGATGTTTTGGGGAACAGTTTTTCTGCATTTAATTTATCATGGAATGCATCTGGTGTAATATCACGCAGTTCTTTCAGATAATTTTCCTGATCAAAAGAAACGTGAAAAGAAACATATGTGACATCCAGTGCGTTCAGTGTAGCTTCGGGAATATCGCAGGAAGTGTCAGCAATAATTTTATATGTGTTCATAGAATTACCTCCATGTATCAATTTCAAATACTTTGTATTTTGTATCCCTTATATTTTAGTCAAAAACCCAGAACTTGTCAATCGCAGGAGATGGCAAAAAAAGGAGAGGAAATTTGCTTTTTTGACAGCAAACTGCTATACTGTTTTTCTGAGAATATGTGTCCAAAGGGGGAAGTATATGGGAAAAGTACTAATTATTGCCGAAAAAGCCTCTGTTGCAAGGGATATTGCTAAAGTGCTGGGGGTAAAAGAAAAAGGCGAAGGATGTCTGCTTGGAGAGAAATATGTGGTTTCGTGGGCGATCGGGCATCTGGTTACGCTTGCAGAGCCGGAAACCTATGGAGAAGTATATAAAAAATGGAATTTATCCACACTGCCCATTCTTCCTGAAAAAATGGAACTGAAAGCCATTCCGAAAACGCGTCCGCAGCTGAAGATTCTGCATAAATGGATGAACAGCAAAGAGATCGACAGTATTATCTGTGCAACTGACAGCGGACGGGAAGGGGAATTGATTTTTCGATATATTTATGAAATTACGAAATGTAAAAAGCCGTTTGAACGTCTTTGGATTTCCAGTATGACAGAAGAAGCGATCCGAGAAGGCTTTGCAAATCTGAAAGACGGGAGAGAATATGATAATCTGTATATTTCCGCAAAATGCCGCTCCGAAGCGGACTGGCTGGTTGGCATGAATGCGAGCCGTGCTTATACGGTGCAGTATGATTCGCTTCTGAGCATTGGACGCGTGCAGACCCCGACACTTGCGTTGATTGTACAAAGGCAGAAAGAAATCAATGCCTTTGTTTCTGAGCCGTATTTTGAAGTACAGGCGGATTTTGGAGGATATACAGGGCTTTGGATTGATGAAAAGGAGCAGAGCCGTATCCCGAAAGAAGAAACCGCAAAGGAAATTGCTAAAAAAGTAAACCAGAAGATGGCATTGATTGAAACGGTAGAAAAGGAAGAAAAGAAAATGCCGCCGCCGCTGCTTTATGATCTGACGGAGCTGCAGAGGGACTGTAACCGCCGTTTTGGATTTTCTGCGAAAAAAACGTTGGATATTGCCCAGACATTATATGAAAAGAAAAAAATGATTACCTATCCCAGAACGGACAGCCGTTATCTGAGTGAGGATATGAAAGGGAAAGTTTCTTCTACTGTGAAGCGACTGGAAGCATTGGCAGAATATCAGCTGTATGCACAGCCTTTGGTAAATGGGCTTTCTTTTACAAAACGAATCATTGATAATGCAAAGGTAACGGATCACCATGCCATTATCCCCACAGATACAAAACTGCGTCTGGATCATCTGACAGCAGAGGAATATAAGGTATTTTCTCTGGTTGCGGCAAGATTTCTGTCTGTGTTCTACCCTTATTATAGGTATGAAGTGACAAAGGTATATGCAAAAGCGGAAGGGGAACGTTTTCTGTCCAAAGGCATGGTGGTTCTGGATCAGGGCTGGCAGGAAGTGGAAAA
>CALASU010000041.1 GCA_937888765.1 uncultured Clostridia bacterium
GCATTGTCTTCCTCAAAGCGGATGAGCAGATATGTTTTGTTTTCTTCAAACCCGAAAATACCGTTTTCAAAAGTGATTACTTCTTCTTCTGTGTAGGGGATGGTGCCAAAATATTTTGTATTTGTCTCCATGTCAGAGATCACTCCTTTTGCCCGTTATATTTTTTGCTTTCTTATGCTTTCACATCAATGGGTTCATAGTTCGGATCAGCGCTAGGGGGAACATACAGGGGGTCGCCGATGTATTCGATCCGTACTTCGGGACGCTGAGAAACCATGATCTCGATATCGCCGGGGATAAATTCAAAACTACCCTGCTGTGTCTTCCAGTCGAAGTTCAGTTTATCCAGCTGATAATCAATGGTCAGGTTGCCTTCTTCAAAGGAAACCTCTGCACCGCCCTTGGGAATGAAATCAATGTTTACATTGGTTTCAGGAGAATTTGCGAATACGTCTGTATGGTTTGCGATGATCTGTCCCAGCACATCTTCGCCCAGCCTTGCCCGCAGTAACAGGTGTCCTTCCTGCGCATAGGTTGCAGTGGCTTCATAGGCTGCTGTTTTGCCTTTGGCTGCATACTGCTCTACGCTCTGCGCTGCAGTCGGGCGAACGGAGCTTTTTGCTTCAAAGGTATCCAGATGCAGCTTGATGGGGCTGCTCTTGATTTTTAAACCGCCTTCGTTTCTGGAAATTTCAAGGTCTGCAGAGGCATTGTTATATTCAAGCTTTGCATGGTTGACTTTCATTTCAAAGGCGATAGGGATGTTTGTAATTTTAATCAAAGGTTCCATTACTTACACCTCCACTTTTTGGTATGAAAACTTTGCTGAAAAAGATTTGGATGGATGTTTTTGCTATAGGTTTTTCTGGAAATATAGGAAAAGCGGCGGCGGAGAAGCCGCCGTTTTTCTGCATGTGTGATATATGAGATTATCTCATGAAATCCAGCAGGGACTGAGAAACGATATCTGTCCCTACCTTTAGAGCTGCATTGTATGCATAGCCTTGCCATGTGTAGCTGGAGATGGCTTCTGCCATGTCCACCTTTTCCAAATCAATGATACGGGTATTCAGGGTATCGTTGTGCTCTTCCAGTCGGCTTACGGTACCTTCCAGGAACTGCTGTTTTGTGCCCAAGTTGGATTCAAAGTCTGTTACGGTATCCAGCGTACCACGGAATTTTTTCACCATTTTGCTGAATTCTGCATCATTGAAATTGTCGGATTCCAGTGCATCTGCCATCTGCCCCAGCAGATCGACTACGTTATTGGGAAGGCCCTCTTTATCTGTGCCATAGCCCAGCAGATTGATGCCGGGTGTTGCGGTATTGAAGGCACTGGTTTCGATCAGCTGGTCGGTATTTGTTTCCTTCAGCCCGAAGCCAAGGTCAACGAACATGGTTTCTTCGCTGAACTTCTGCAGCTTTTCATATTCGGGATTGGGAATCATCTGACCGGGATTATTGATATCTTCAATCATTTCTGGTACAGTTACCTTTTCGCCACGATATTTCAGACCGTCATCTGTCAGTTCGAAGGGGACGTTATGGGTATCTTCGCCGCTGAAGAGGAAGCGTCCGCCTACCTGTGTGTTTGCTGTCAGCACGATGGATTTCTGCATCCCTCTGAGGGTTTCTGCATAGGTATGTCTGCTGGATTCGTCGCTGTTTGTGCCATTCAGTGCTTCCAGAATGTCGGGGTTGATCTCGTTTGCCAGCGTCAGAAACTCGCCGCCGCGGATCGTGATCGGCACCTCCTCTGTCGGAATGCCGTATGCGCGGTCGACAGACGGATAGTCCCAGGTCAGCGGCGTGCTCGGATCGATATTACCCTCGGCATCGACGATCAGAACCTCGGTCTGTGACTGTCCCGCATCGGCATTGGCACCGTAGCGGATGTAATGCTTGATACTGTCACAGCGCAGATAGCCCAGACACGGCACACCGGGCGCGGTACCGATATTGGTGTCACCGATCGACAGTGCGCCGACGGTCAGATCGATGCGCGCAAGGCTCGGCTCCACCGAGAACAGGGGGACACTCTGCGCAGAATGTCCGTCATAACTGATATCCCGGTCATCGAGGATGAACGACGCGCCCGTCCAGTCGGTGTCGGTCTGAATGACCGCCGGCTGATCATCCGCCGGAATGTAGTAGGTTTTGCCCTCGTCCGCACGGACAGGCAGATTCCGGGCATTGGCGAT